>NZ_FNOY01000044.1 GCF_900107165.1 Nitrosomonas halophila | reverse complement strand
TCAATGAAACCTTGGCAAAGTCGTTTCGCTGGACTTATATTGGCAAACCTTTGCTCGTATAGGTTATCGGATATATTTCGGATGCTGGGTACTAGGAGGCTGCCCGATAATTATTCCGGTTGCATTGATCCGCACGGATTGCAATTTCTATCTGGCCCGCCAGAGAGCAGCCGCCACGACGCTCACTGTCAGAAACGCGATCAGTGACCAGTCGGGAATGGTGAGCGACAGTAATTGCCAGGAATTGTCCGCGCAATCGCCATTGGCTTCAAACATGTCCGGCCACCATTGGGCGAGCGGCAGCGCGTTCAGGAAAGCTTCTTCGGGGCTGATGCCACATTCGAACGATTCAGGAAAACGCACCAGCCACGCCTGGCGTCCCGCGACTGCCGCGCCCGTTATGGCAAACAGCATGATCAGTCCGCTATAGAGCCGCCGCCCCAATTGCTGTGGCGAGTGCAGGAAGGCAAGCAGTGCGGTCAGACCGATTAGCCAGTAGGCGATGCGCTGAATCACACATAGCGGGCATGGCAGCAAATCATCGCTGTATTGCAGGGAGACGGCATAACCGACCAGTCCGGCACAAGCCAGGAAAATGCATAAAAATACGATTCTCATCATGAGCCACTGATCATCCAGGCATTGAATTGGGGGGAGCTGGCACTTGGCATAACGCCATATTTTCCTCAGCGGTAAGCGTCGCCATGTGGCAGCGGTGTTTGGGCTGGCTTTTCCTTGCGCATGCTGCCAGCGATTAGTTTGTATTCAAGCAGGCGGCACTCCAGCGCGCCGTTGAACAGCGGCGTGCGGCGTGAGGGGGTCAGGCGGATCAGTTTGGCAAGCATGGGATCCGCTGTCAAAAAATATGCGCGCCAGCCGCTGAATCGCTTTTTCAGGACATCGCCCAGTTTGGGATAAAGTTCGGCGAGCGCCTGCTGTTCGCCGATACGCACCCCATAGGGCGGATTGGAGACCAGGATGCCTGTTTCTGCCGGAGCCGAAATTTCCAGCATATTGGCTTGCTTGAGACTGACGCAGTCGATCATTCCCGCCGCAGTGAAATTTTCGCGCGCATCCGCCAGCGCGTTGCCGTATAAATCGCTGCCGTAAAGAGAACGGAACACGCGGGGCAATTGACGTGCCGCTGCCGCTTTTTGCAGTTTTTGCCATGACGCCAGGTCAAGGTGTCTCATTTTCTCGAAAGCAAACTGCCGTCCGCTGCCGGGCGCGATTTGGCAAGCGATTTGTGCGGCCTCCAGCAACAATGTGCCACTGCCGCACATTGGATCAAGCAGCGGTATGCCGGGTTGCCAACCAGTCAGTGCCAGTATGCCGGCGGCCAGATTTTCGCGCAAAGGGGCTTCGCCATGGGTTTTGCGTAAGCCGCGCTTGAACAGGGCTTCGCCCGAGGTGTCCAGGTAGAGCGTAAACTGCCGGGCATCGAGAAAGCCATGGATGCGCATATCAGGCGTGGCGGTATCGACGCTGGGACGGCTGCCACAGGCTTGGCGGAATTTGTCGCAGATCGCATCCTTGATTCTGAGCGTGACAAAATCCAGGCTGCGCAGCGGGCATTTGATCGCCGCCAGATTCACGCGTATCGACTGCTGTGGTGCAAACCATTTTGGCCAGGGGAGGGCATGCGTCATCTGGTAGATATCGTTTTCGCTGCGGTACTGGCCTTTGGCCACCCGCCACAGGATGCGGCTGGCGATGCGGCTTTCCAGATTGGCGCGGTAGCAGGCGAGCCAATCTCCCTGGAAGGCCACGCCACCTTGCAGGATCTGGATAGCCGCGGCATTCAGCTCTGTCAGCTCGGCGGCCAATGCCGCTTCCAGTCCACGCGGGCAGGGTGCAAAAAAATATTCGGTCATGTTGTGCGCAGAACGGAGACAAACAAGTCTTGATTAAGCTTCATCAGTCGGATGGCAATGCCAGCCGGATTATGGTCAGCGGATAGCGATTGTAATATCGGCTGGCATAGCGGCACGTGTCGCATGCCTGTCCGCGCCATCCATCCATCCATCCATCCAGCCGGCACGCAAGTATGACTGCTTGGCAGGCAGCCAGGGAGATTGCCCCCGGTTTTGGAAAAAGCAGTGCGTATTGGCGTATTGACCTGCATCATGCAACAGCATGATCGCTCCAAACAGCTTCCATGGGGCTGAAAGCAGTTACCCCTGCTTGTTTTTCCAGACAGCGTAGGTGAACAGCAGCCAGGCACCCATGTAAGAAAGGCCGCCCAGCGGCGCGACCATGCCCAGCCCCCGTATCCCTGTCAGACTGATGACGTAAAGCGTGCCGGAAAAAAACAGGATGCCCATGCACATCAGGATGCCCGAGAGTTTCAGCGTGCGTGCCGTTGGCAGGCGCTCCAGTGTCAGCCCGACCAGGATCAACCCCAGCGCATGATAGAAATGGTATTGCACACCGGTCTGAAAGTTGGCGAGCATGTCGGGCGTTAACATGGCTTTCAAGCCATGTGCACCCATTGCGCCCAGCGCGACACACAGAAATGCGTTGAATGTACCCAGCGCTAGAAAAATTCTGGACATTGCAGGTCAAGCTCCTAGTTGATGGTAAAAAAGAAGTTATTCCCCGGTTTCAGAAACCTGGGCTTTGGCCCAGCCCTGGGCAAAGATGACGCGTATGCCATCACCCTTATCGATCTGCCGGTGGTCATGCAGAATCTCGCCGTTCGCAGTATAGGCGATACTGTAGCCACGCGCCAGTACCGCTTCCGGATCGAGGTGAGCCAAGTGCTTGTGCAACCGCGAGAGATCGAAGGTCAGTTTCTCGAGCTTGTATGCCATGGTGCGTTGTAGCCGTGCGGCCAATTCCTGTTGCCGTTCGGTCCGCAGCGGGATATCGGGTTTTCTTGTGCCCAGGCGTCGCTTGAGGGTATCGATGTACCATTTGCGTGTTTCCTGTTGGCTGTTCCAGGCACGAAACAGTCGGTCGCCGATCTGTTTGAGATGGACCTGTTTGCTGAGCAGCCGTTCTCCTGGATGGACCAGGCGGTGGGCAAGCAGATCGGTCGCCTGCATGCGGCGTTCGAGGCTGCGTTGCATGGCCTGCTGAAAGCGATGCTGCCATTGCTGCAGGCGATGCAGCAGCTCATGCCGATCCGGGGATGCCAGCTGGGCCGCGCCGGTCGGTGTCGGCGCGCGCGCATCTGCGACAAAATCGGCAATTGTGAAATCGGTTTCATGCCCGATGCCGGTGACGACCGGGATCGGGCTGGTGGCGATGGCACGTGCCACGATTTCCTCGTTGAAGGCCCATAAATCCTCGATCGAGCCCCCGCCGCGGCAAAGGATCAACAGATCGCATTCGGCGCGCCGGACCGCAATTTGCAGCGCAGCTGCAATATGGTTGGCTGCGCTTTCGCCTTGTACGGGCGCGGGGTAAATAACGACCGGCAGCGACGGCATCCGGCGGCGCAATGTAGTGAGCACATCCCGCAAGGCAGCGGTGTTGGGTGATGTGACAATACCAATTTGCCGGGGGTAGGGCGGGAGTGGTCGTTTACGTTCGGCAGCAAACAGCCCTTCTTGCTGAAATTTGTGTTTGAGCCGCTCGAACGCTTCGAACAATGCGCCCAGGCCGGCCCGGCGAAGCAGCTCGACTGACAGCTGAAATTCGCCGCGCGCTTCATACAGGGTCACCAGCACTTGTGCTTCCACTTGCATGCCGTCCTGGGGAAGCCAATCCAGGTAGATATTTTTATGGCGGAACATCACGCAGCGAACTTGGGCGTTTTCATCCTTGAGCGAAAAATACCAATGTCCTGATGGGTAACGCTTGAGGTTGGAAATTTCCCCGCTGACCCACAGCAGTGGGAATGTCTGTTCAAGCATTGCGCGAGCATTGCGGTTTAATTCACTGACAGACCATAAGGTTTTCTTTTGCAGATATTCGGGATTCAGATTCATCTTGACAATTTGAAATCATCCACAACTTTTGAGGAGGGATGCATGGTGACTGGAAAAGCTCAAAAGGAACAGCGGGTTACATTTATGTTGTTGTTTTTAAAAAATTTATTGGCTGGCCTAAAAATTAGGCAATCTAAAAAAGAATGTGTCAGCCGGGGTACTTATTTGGCTTTTCCATGATTTATTCACAAAGTTATCCACAGGAATTGTGAATAAACGCTATTTGACCAGAAATGGCGCCAAATAGGAACATGTCAACTGGCGCAGTTAGCCCGCACATGCGTGCGATCCTGCGGTGCTGGTCAAACCCATGGCAGGCAAGCATGCCGCAGCAGCCGATTGCAACTTCCGAATGCTTTTTCAGAAATTGCATGCGCTGTGCTACTTGATATGCTGTTGTGCCGTAATCTTTTTCGGGAATAGGGGAAAGAGCTCACGATTTCGCTTGACATTTGAAAATCATCCACAGTTCGGCGCAAAGCATCGGCAACTTATTGAAAGTTGCCGATGGAGCAAGGTTTTATTTTATCTTATTGTTCTTAAAGCAATTTGTTAAGGGTTAAAAATTACGCAGCCCAGAAAACTTCAAGTTATCAGGGATACTTAACCCGCTTATTCATATTTTATGCACAAAGTTATCCACAAAAAATGTGTATAACCTCTTATTCATCAAAAAAGGAGCGGGTCGTATGAAATTCAGGGTACTCGCTCGCCGGTAATTTAGTACATCAACCTATTTTGCAAAGCGCCGGTTGCTGCCGCCGAATGCATGCGGGATGCATATTTTATGCACAATCTCTCGGTGTATGGAATCTCTACATGGTAACGCTGTGCCTGGCAATCTGCGCGGACTGGCTTGTACGCTGGTCTCAGAGAGTTATTCACATTCTTTGTGGATAACTTTGTGCATAAATCATGGATAAACAGGCTAAATACGCTTATACAATGATGATTCCATTGTTGCTCATTTTTTGGGCAGAATAAAATGTATTTATAACAATAAGTTATTGTAGGGCGCGGGGGGGCTGTTAGCTGGCCTGCAAATAAGGCATTCAGTCGCGTAATTGTGGATGATTCCAAATGTCAAGTGGGGGATGCAGGGCAATCTGGTTTCAGGATGCGTCAGCACGTTTGATGTGCGCCGGTCGCCGCATCCAACGGACCAAGGCTATCCAGATAACTTCCCCTGGTCCATGGCAACGGAAAAGCTTGCTAAAATAATATAGCTTCAACGTGTTCGCCTGGATGACTGATCTGTCATCAGGTTTAATTTTCTTAGTGAACGGGCGTTTTGCCACTTGACATTTAAAAATCATCCACAATTTGGTGGAAGCACCCGGCAATCATGATAAAAGTTTCTTCTGGAACAGTGATTTGCAGCAAGTGTTTGTTTTGTAACAATTACTAGATTAGCCTAGAAATTGAGCAGACCGGAAAACATGATGTCTGCAAGGGCACTTAGGCCGCTTATTCATGTTCTATGCACAAAGTTATCCACAGAATTTGTGCATAATCTTCCGCAACCGATTTGACCGGGTTTTTTCAAAATCAATCGAAACCCATCGGCATCATATCGTGGTAACTGGCAGGTTGAGCAATGCTTGCCGCTGTTGCACAATATGCCGCAGCTTTTTATTCAGGGAGACTCAAGCGTGTTTTCAATCATTCAGGCAGCAGGCTGGCCAATTTGGCCGATCATATTGGCCTCCATCGTGGCGTTAGGCATTATCGGCGAGCGTTTATGGAGTTTGCGGATGGGGAAAGTTTCTCCCCGGGATTTGCTTCCTCGGGTTTTGCAGGAATATCGGCGATCTGGTGTGCATCCTGACATGTTGAGCCGCTTGCAGGAACACTCTCCTCTGGGTCAGGTATTGGTGGCCGGGATGAGAAATATCGACAGCTCACGGGAAGTCATGAAGGAGTCGATCGAAGAGGCGGGGCGCGTGGTTGCGCATGAATTGGACCGATATCTCACCACACTTGGCACAATTGCCTCGCTCAGTCCACTCATGGGGTTATTTGGCACGTTGATCGGAATGATCGAGATATTCGGATCGGGCACCCCGACCGGGGGCAATCCGGTACAACTTGCGCATGGAATTTCTGTAGCATTGTATAATGCCGCGTTCGGCATTCTTGTGGCTATTCCGAGCATGATTTTCTATCGCTATTTCCGGGCTAAAGTCGATGCACTCGTGCTGGAAATGGAATTGCAAGCCTTGAAACTGGTTGAGGTTGTGCATGGCGAGCGGCGTATTTGATCTGATCCTGGATGACCAAGCTTTGCCTGCCATGCACAAAGATGAACAACTAATTGGAACGTTCCTCAATTTTTACAGCCGCTGACGCCTCCTCCGAAACAGCCGTCCGCCCAGGCTGTTCCCTCGTGACCGGAGGAGGCGGTTTTATTGGCGCGCATCTGGTCAGGCTGCTTCTGGCGCAAGGTGAGCGGGTAAAAGTGCTCGAGCTCGATGAAGTGCCTGTACCCACCGGCGCGGAAATCGTCCGTGGTTCGGTGGATGATTCTGTTGTAGTGCGCCAGGCGATGCAGGGTGTGCAAAAAGTCTATCACTTGGCGGCTTATACGCATTTATGGGCGCCTGACAAACGTATTTTCCGGCAAACCAATTATGATGGCACTTGTACGGTACTGCGCGAAGCTGCACGGGCCGAAGTGGAGGTCGTGGTACATACCTCGACCGAAGCGGTATTGACCGGTCATAAGGATTGGGATCAGCAGGATGAGGCTTCCATCATGCAAAGGTTGCGGGTCATGCCTGGATTATACTGCCACTCGAAATTATTGGCCGAGCAGGCAGCTCTGGAGGCCAGCCGTAACGGACTGGCGGTGGTGGTGGTGTCACCATCCTTGCCGATTGGGCCGGGTGATTGGGGCTTGACCCCGCCCACGCGCATGATTATGAACTTTCTGAATCAGGAAGTGCCCGCGTATCTTGATTGCTGGCTCAATCTGGTGGATGTGCGCGACGTGGCGCAAGGGCATATTTCGGCTGCAGAACGGGGCCGTTCAGGCACGCGTTACCTGCTGGGCCATGAAAACCTGCTGCTGAGTCAGCTGCTGCAGATGATCGAAGAGATTACCGGGCTGGCGATGCCTACCCGCAAGGTTCCCTACTGGTTGGCTTTGGCGGCCGGCGCGGTGCAGGAGTGGATCGCCGATTATGTGACCGGTACGCCTCCCATGGCGCCGTTGGCGGGTGTTCGTCTGGCGGGACGTCAAGCCCGTTTTGCCAGTGATCAGGCTGTTCATGAGCTGGGTCTCGGGCAAAGTCCGGTCCGGCAGGCATTGATCGACGAGATTGCCTGGCTGGTGGAAAAGGGGCATGTTAAGCGATCCTTCTCCTTGTGAAAGGAATGTGCGTTTTTTTGTATATTCCATAATTCTGCGATCCGCTAATGGCCGCTGAATGTCATGACGAGAGTGCTGCGATGAATAGAACAAGTTGTTTGGTATGTGAGGGCGGCGGTATCGCTATGCTCAAGGTGGCATGGTTTGGCCGGCCGCATAAAATATTTTGTGGCATTAGTGTTCCTGGAAATCGCATCATCCGGCTTACCCGATTGAGCACACCAGAATAGACATTCCATTTTGGCAGTAGGAAAATTTTGCTTTGGATAGTACATTCAGTTTCTTAAAATGCATCGTCCTCTGTTTGGCGCTGATCACTGCAGGATGTGCTGCACTACCCAATGAAGGACGTCAACTCGATGCGCATGATCCCTATGAACGTTTCAACCGGGGCGCCTACCGTTTCACCGATGAAATCGACCGCCGATTTCTTGAACCGATCGCCGATGTTTATTTGGAGCGTGTGCCGGAAGCAGTGCAACGGCCGGTCAACAATTTCTACCGTAATCTTTCCTATCCAGCGGTCGCCTTGAACAGCTTTCTGCAAGGCAAGGTGCGTCAGGGATTCTCGGATCTGTTCCGGTTTCTGATCAACTCCACAATTGGCGTTTTCGGACTGGCGGATATGGCAGGGCATATGGGCTTGCAGGAAAACAACGAGGATTTCGGGCAAACGCTGGCGGTCTGGGGTGTAAACAGTGGGCCTTATATTTTTGTACCTGCTTATGGTCCGAGCACACGCCGTGACCTGGCGGACATTCCGGCCAGTTTTTTCTCGGATGGCTTGTTTTATCTGGCTTTTGCGTTGAGTGGGCCGGTATTGATTCCATTGGCTGTATTGCGGGTGGTCGATAAACGTGCTGCGCTCTCGGGGCCGATGAAAATTCGTGATCAGACAGCGCTGGATCCCTATCTGTTCGTGCGCGAGGCCTTCTTGCAGCAGCGTGAATATTTGATCCATGACGGAGATCTTCCGGCCGAACATTATAATGATCTGTTGTTCGATGACTTCTTGATAGAAGACGAAGAAAACAACGCTACTCCCTGAAGAGAGGGGTGGGTATTGTGATTTGCATACGGTTCTAATAAAAAACCACGATTCAGCACGCAATTGCGTTACCGTATTCGCAGTAAACAAAATATTTTAATAATGGGTTGAATAGGATTCTGCGACTTATGTCTAGCTTGTCACAACAAATTTGTCATTCCAAGGTGGAAAAATCTGCAATAAACGGTCAGTCATCCATGGCGGATGAAAATCCGTACCACAGCCACGCGCTTGCGATGCTGGATGATGCCATCGCCAATGCACGCAACGCCATCGGCGCACTGCAACAGGCAGACGGGCACTGGTGTCTGCCGTTGGAGGCAGACTGTACCATTCCTGCTGAATATATCCTCATGATGCATTTCATGGATGAACTCGATGACATCCTGGAACGCAAACTGGCTAACTTCATCCGCGCGCAGCAGGTGTCGGAGGGGCATGGTGGCTGGGCACTCTACTATGGCGGCGGTTTCGATATCAGCTGCAGTGTCAAATCCTACTATGCCCTGAAACTGGCGGGCGATTCGCCGGATGCCGCGCATATGATACAAGCCCGGAATGCCATTCTCGAATATGGCGGCGCAGCCCGAGCCAATGTATTTACTCGTCTAATGCTTGCCATGTTCAGGCAAATCCCGTGGCGGGGCGTGCCTTTCGTGCCGGCCGAGCTCATGATGCTGCCTCGCTGGTTTCCCTTTCATCTGAGCAAGGTGGCTTATTGGTCACGCACGGTCATGGTGCCGCTGTCGATTTTGTGCACCTTGAAAGCCAAGGCGGCCAATCCCCGCAATGTGCATGTGCGCGAATTATTCACGGTCGATCCCGATCAGGAAAGAAACTACTTCCCAGTACGCACGCCGCTTAATCGCTTGTTTTTATATTTGGAGCGATTCGGTTCAATGCTGGAGCCCCTCATTCCGTCATTCGTCCGGCGCAAGGCGGTACGAATGGCCGAGCAATGGACAATCGAGCGCTTGAACGGAAAAGATGGCCTGGGGGCGATCTTTCCCGCCATGGTCAATGCCTACGAAGCCCTGGCCTTGCTGGGTTATCCGTATGATCATCCCTATCGCCAGCAATGCCGCCAGGCATTACGGGATTTGCTGGTGGATGAAGGCGAGCGCGCCTGGTGCCAACCCTGCGTCTCGCCGGTTTGGGATACGGTGCTGACCTGCCTGGCTTTGCAGGAGGATCAGCAGGCTGATCAGGCAGTCATACGCCGGGCACTCGACTGGCTCGTTCCACTGCAGGTGCTGGATGAACCGGGTGACTGGCGCGACAGCCAGCCATCATTACCGGGCGGTGGCTGGGCATTCCAATACGCCAATCCGCATTACCCCGATCTGGATGACACAGCCGCTGCTGCCTGGGCATTGCGGCAGGCAAACGTAGAGACCTACCAGGAGAGTATCACGCGGGCAGCAGACTGGCTGGCGGGCATGCAGTCGAGCAATGGCGGTTTCGCTGCATTCGATATCGATAATACTTATTACTATCTGAACGAGCTGCCTTTTGCCGATCATGGCGCGCTGCTGGATCCCCCTTCGAGCGATGTGACTGCCCGTTGTGTCGGTTTTCTCGCCATGCATGGCGATCCACGGCATCAGGCGGTGGTCAAACGGGGATTGGATTACCTGTTCAGTGAGCAGGAGGCAAACGGTGCCTGGTTTGGACGCTGGGGCAGCAATTATATTTACGGTACCTGGTCTGTTCTGGAAGCGCTGCGCCTGGCGCGCATCGACACCAATCATGCTGCCATACGCCGGGCAGTGCAATGGTTGACATCTGTGCAGCGCTCCGACGGCGGATGGGGCGAAAGCAATGATAGCTACCTCGATCCGCAGTTGGCTGGGCAGGCCGTAGCCAGCACGTCTTTCCAGACAGCCTGGGCCTTGCTCGGGCTAATGGCGGCAGGCGAAACCGATAGCCCGGCTGTACGCCGTGGCATCGATTATCTGTTGCGCACGCAAACCAGCGCCGGTATATGGGAAGAACCCTGGTTCACCGCACCCGGCTTCCCCAGAGTGTTCTATCTGAAATACCACGGCTATTCCAAGTTTTTCCCGCTGTGGGCACTGGCCAGATACCGCGCCTCGCTCAGTCAAACGGTTGCATGAGCCGGGTAGGCATCATCGTGGCAATGCAGGCGGAAGCCCGGTGCATTACGGCGCAACGCCTGCCGTTTGATCAGAGCCTGCCCCTGCGCGAGAATTTCTTCATCAGAATAAGCGGCATGGGGGGCGTGGCTGCGCAGCGTGCAGCCGCTGCCTTGCATGGCGAGCAGCACATGGACGCATTGATCAGCTTTGGTGTGGCAGGGGCCTTGCAGGAGGATTTGCAATCGGGCGACCTTGTCCTGCCGGACTCGATCGTCGGTGATCGGATCTATCCGACCGATGTCGATTGGCGCATGAGAGTCGAACAATGCCTGCCTGTTGGCGCTGGCATCAGGGTTGTCAACAGAGCCGTGGCCCACAGCAGGCAGGTACAATCCACAGCGGCCGGAAAGCGTGCCTTGGCGGCCGCAACCCATGCCTGTGCGGTCGATATGGAAAGCAGTGCGATCGCAGCAGTGGCGGCCGATGCCGGAATCCCGTTTATTGCTGTCCGCGCGATTACCGACCCCGTGCAAATTTCCCCGCCTGCTGCCTTGATGGGTGCGCTGCAACCCGATGGCAGTGTGCATTTTGCGCGCCTGATGGCTTTGCTGCTGAAGCGCTCGGTTGGCCTGGGCGAGCTGCTGCGCCTGGCGCCTGGCATGCGGGCCGCCTGCGCCACGTTGAAGTCGGTGATCCGGCATGCGGAAACAGAATTGGGGCGTCCGCCCAGACCGGCTGCCTGAACCGGGAAGGGATGTTGCATGATCGTCATGCATTCATCAGGCAGGCATGGGGCATTTACTGCTATAGCATGCGCCGCAAATTGCCGCTGACAAACCCGCGCAAAGGTATCTCGATAGACTTGCCCAGGGCCATGACCTTGAACAACTCGCCCATTTCCGCCGGGCTCACCAGGCGTTGAACCTGGTTGGCCAGCGGCAGGTAGCTGCCGGCGTGATCCGCGGGCATGCGCGCCAGCAAATCCGTAATTCCACAATTGATCAAAAAGTGCGCCTGGGTGGTGTAACCCATCAGCGTCAATCCCGATGCCAGCGCCGATCCGGCTACCGCGCTGAAGTCGACGTGACTGGTCAAATCCTGCAATCCTGGTAAAAAGAAGGGGTCATCATGGGCATGATGCCGATAGTGACACATGAGCGTACCCTGGCGGCGTTGTGGGTGGTAATACTCACTTTTGCCAAAGCCATAGTCGATCAGCAACATCACGCCTTGCTGCAACCGCTCCGCCAGGGTGCGAATGAAACGGCGGTTAGCGAGGCTGATTTCGCTTAGATAGCGATTGTCCGCCTGTCTGTCCTCGCTTGCGGCAGGCGGCAGTTCGCGTGCAATTTCGTGCAATTCACCGGCTGTCAATGGCCGCGCCTGCCATGCAAAATTCTGATCGTGCCAGATCACGCCCTGCTCGAAAATCTGCCCATCCTGCCAGACGACCAGATGCACCGGCATGGCATCAAGCACTTCATTGGCCACGATTACGCCAGTGAATTGTGCCGGCAGTGTGGTGAGCCAGCGTACGCGGGTGGCCAGATGGGGAATTTTCTGTTCGATCAGAGCGCGCTGCCGCTGCTGCAATTCGGCGCTGACATCAAGAATTTCATAGCGGGTCGGCAGGCAATCCAGCCGTTCCAGTTCAGTGAGCATCTCGACAGCCAGCTTGCCGGAGCCGGCGCCAAACTCGAGTATCGATCCTTGCGGCATGAGCGCCAGCACCTGGGCAGCCTGGTGTGCAAGTGTCTGGCCGAATAACGGAGAAATTTCTGGCGCGGTGACAAAATCACCCGGCGCGCCAAATTTGGCCGCGCCCCCAGTGTAGTAGCCCATTCCAGGCGCATACAGAACGGTATCCATATAATCGGCAAAGGTTATCCAGCCACCTGCATGCTGAATCTGTTCACATAAGGTGGCTTTCAGGGTATCGCTGTAGGCACGCGCCAGCGGATCGGGCAAGGGTAAATTCACGAATGTTGTTCCGGTAATCAAAAATTATATGGTAGATTGTAGACCAAAAGCGCGGCGCAAGCAGGGAGGAGGGGTGTGGAAGACAAAGTGGTATTGATAACTGGTGGTGCCCGAAGAGTGGGGGCCGCAATTTGCCGCTGGCTGCACCAGCGAGGTGCCAGGCTCGTGATTCATCACCGGGCTTCGCACGCCGCGGCAGATACGCTGCAGCAAGAACTTGAACAGGCACGCCCGGGATCGATTGCCGTGCTGCAGGCGGATTTGCTTGAAATGTCCAGCATCCCTGCGCTGGTCGATGCTGCCGTGCAGCAGTTTGGCCGCCTGGACGCATTGATCAACAACGCATCCAGTTTTTTCGCAACGCCAATAGAAGCCTGCTCGGAGCAGGCCTGGCATGATCTGATCGGCAGCAATCTCAAAGCACCATTATTCCTTGCCCAGGCCGCAACGCCGCATCTAAGGAAACAACGAGGCTGCATCGTCAATATTGTCGATATTCATGTTGAGCACCCACTCAAGCACTACATCCTCTACAACGCCGCCAAGGGAGGGCTCGCGGCCCTGACCCGTTCGCTGGCAGTCGACCTCGCACCGGAAATTCGCGTTAACGGCGTGTCTCCCGGCCCAATTCTGTGGCCGGAAACAGGCGAGTGGCAGGACCAAACAGTGCGCGACCATATCATCTCCAGAACCTTGCTCCAACGCATGGGCGAACCCGACGACATTGCCCGCACGGTGCATTTTCTGATCCATGATGCACCCTATATCACTGGGCAGATCATTGCAGTTGACGGCGGGCGAAGCATCCATTTGTAGCTTGAAATCTCGATAAGCATAGATAACGCCGCGCATGGATGTCATCGCATCGCGCAATATATTTTTCGCCCATGTTGCCTTTAAATCCGGAAGCACCAGATTGCGCCTATGCCGGTGACCGGGTCAATTTGAGCAATTGCTGCCTGTAGCGGTGATAATGCACTTCTAGCGCATGACGAGGATGGAGAATAAATTGCTGCTGCCAATATTTCCCTTCCGCGATCGCCAGTTCTCGCCAGTTTGATGGCAGTTGTATGCGGTGGGTCAATAATTGCGCAATCAGTTGGCTCTGTAAATCGGTGAGTGGCCAAATTGCCCCCTGCGGCTGTATCAGGCCAACGAAAAATAGACTCGGATGATCCGGATGAAAGATTCTCAGATAAAGCGGAATCTGCGTAGCCTGTTCCCAATCGATCAATGCCCGGTCAAAAAAGGGAAAGCTGATTTTATACCCTGTTGCAGCAATGACGACCTCGTAATCGGCGGCCGAACCGTCGACAAAATGCACCCTCTGGCCGGAAATTTTCTCGATCCCCGGGCGGGGATGGACTTTGCCATGCCGGATCCTATCGAACAAAGTCGAATTGATCGTGGGATGCGCCCTGGCTGGAGGAAAATCGGGTTCTGGCAAGGCGTAGTCACGATAGCGCCCGATCTGGATCCGCAAGCTGAGCTTCTGCAGCCAGTTCTGGACCACCTGGGGCAGCCAGTGAAAAGAAGCGGCGAAGGCATCAGTCGGGCGGCCCATGATAAATTTGGGAATAATATATTGCGCCGACCGCAGACTGATATCGACCCGGGCCGCGACACGGCTGGATTCCACCGCGCAATCGCAGCCCGAGTTGCCCGCGCCGACCATTAATACCCGCTTTCCCTCCAGTCCCTGGCTGGTTTTGAAATCATGCGCATGCATATATTTCCCGGCAAAGTGATGTTGCCAGTCCGGATGGCGAGGCACGGAATGATGACCATTGGCGACGAGCAGGTAATCAAACTCCGGCCGGGTGCCGTCATCCAGATATAGGCGCCAGCGCTCGTTTTCAATTTTCTCTACACGCAGCACCGTCGTATTGAATCGAATGAAGGTATTCAGCTGGAAATGGCGCGCATAGGCCTGGAAATAAGCCAGTATCTGCTGGTGACTGGGATAATCGGGATAGTCGTCCGGCATCGGAAAATCGTTGAGCTGGGACATCGCTTTACTGGAAATAATATGGGTCGCCTCGCTCACACTGCTATGGCCAGGTGCCGCTGAATAGACCCAGTTTCCACCGATCTGGCTGTTTTTTTCATAGCAGACGATATCGGTCAAACCGGCTTCAGCCAGATTCTTGATCGCGGTCAGGCCCGAACAGCCTGCGCCGATGATTGCAATTTTCATTTGACGCCTTCTTTGGCCATTGCAAGCGATGTGATGATCAGGAGGCTGTCCGAGAACAGACTGATCTACTGCGGACGAACCTGCCAGGCTGGATTTTTCGATCCTTTTCGTTGAATAGAACCACTATTCACCTCAAATGATCGAAAAATCCCGCTCAGGCAGCTTTGTCCTCGCTACGATCGCTATTCTCGGACAGCCTCCTAGCCAAATGGCCGTTTTATTGGAACCATCCATTCTAATCCACCCCAATCATTCCATCCAAATGTCTTTACATTCTGGCCTGATAGTTTATGATCCCCCCGCTGCCATGGCGCAGCGCAGCGCAACGCTGCTGCGGCCATCCAGAATGTTGGCAACGGCTCCAAAAGCTGATTTTGGGTAGGCATATCGGCTTTCTAGCGCGGCGTCGCCTGTCAGGTGAGCATTGCTCTTGCGCTATCATTAGAAGACCGGGGAGCAGGCTAAATCGATCGATCAACATCGAGCAGGAGAAAGTGTGAAGCCTTGGGTTGCATGAAATTTTTTGACGCAATGTATCGCCTCAATTACCCTGTGCGCTCGAGTGTCAATTAAATTGATTCGGTAAAAAGTGTACACAGCGAGATTGTTGCTCAAGAAGATCATCATTATTGCTTCATCACATGGCTTCACAATCTTCTGCATCCTGTTGAAATCATTAAAGGGCTTTGCATTGAGCCGTTCAGCATTGGCCGCCAAACATGTTCTGGCTCTATCAACGAGGAATTCGCAACGAGCCCAGATGTTAACCCGGCACTGCCAACACCGGCGCAAGTGCAAGCGTATTAACGTAACCACAGGAATCTGAATGTTCGAGCAAACATTCCGCAACATCGACGACGTGCTCTGGAAGGAGGCCGGTTGTGCCACCGAGCTGGACTACACCGAGCAGTCCTCGTGGATGCTGTTTCTCAAGTACCTGGACGACCTGGAGTACGAGCGTGCCCAGGCAGCTGAGCTGGTGGGCAAATCGTATGCCTACATCATCGACGAGCCCTACCGCTGGTCGGCCTGGGCCGCGCCGAAAACCGCCGATAGCCAGTTCGACCACGACACGGCGCTGACCGGCGCCGATCTGATTGCTTTCGTCAATGGCGAGCTGTTCCCCTATCTGCAGGGTTTCCGGGATCGCGCCACCGGGCCGGACACCATCGAGTACAAGATCGGGGAGATCTTCAGCGAGATCCGCAACAAGTTCGCCAGCGGCTACAGCCTGCGGGATGCGCTGGAGCTGATCGACGGCCTGAGCTTCCGCTCGCAGAAGGAAAAGCACGAACTCTCGCACCTGTACGAGGCCAAGATCCGCAACATGGGCAATGCCGGGCGCAACGGCGGTGAGTACTACACACCCCGGCCCTTGATTCGCGCCATGATTAAAGTGATCAAACCAAAGATAGGCGAGCGCATTTATGATGCCGCGGCCGGTTCGGCGGGCTTTCTGTGCGAAGCCCACGATTACCTGCGCTACGGGGCGGACGGCCAAGGTGATGGCAAGCGCGACGGCAGCCACCTGTCCACCAGCGACCTGGAGATCCTCCAGACCCGCACCTTCTACGCCAAGGAGAAGAAGAGCCTGCCCTATGTGATCGGGATCATGAACATGATCCTGCATGGCATCGAGGCGCCCAACATCGTCCACACCAACAGCCTCACCGAGAACCTATCCGACATCCAGGAGAAGGACCGCTTCGACGTGATCCTGGCCAATCCGCCCTTTGGCGGCAAGGAACGCAAGGAGGTTCAGCAGAATTTCCCCATCAAGACCGGCGAGACAGCCTTCCTGTTCCTGCAGCACTTCATCAAGTACCTGAAGGCCGGTGGCCGGGCCGCCATCGTCATCAAGAACACTTTCCTGTCCAACAGCGACAACGCCTCCCGGGCACTGCGCAAGGAGCTGCTGCAGAGCTGCAACCTGCACACCATCCTCGACTGCCCGGGCGGCACCTTCCTCGGTGCTGGTGTGAAGACCGTGGTGCTGTTCTTCGAGAAGGGCGCGCCGACCCGGAAGATTTGGACCTACCAGCTCGATCCCGGCCGCAGCCTGGGCAAGACCAATCCGCTCAATGATAACGACCTCAAGGACTTCGTCGCCCGCCAGGCCAACTTCGAGGACTCGGAGAACTCCTGGACGGTAGAAGTCAACGACATCGACCCGGACAGCGTCGATCTGTCGGCGAAGAATCCCAGCAAGGCCAAAGCCGCACCCCTGCGTGATCCCGAGGTGATCATCAACGAGATCGAGACGCTGGACAGGGAGAGCGAGGAGATCCTGGAAGGGATTCGGGGGATACTATGAGGGTGGATTGGGCATTTAAACCGCTTGGTGAGATTTGCAATGTAGTGGGCGGCGGTACGCCTTCAAAACACAATCCCGCGTTCTATGAAGGTGACATCCCTTGGGCCACTGTTCGCGATATGAGAGACGAGATTCTAAGCCGTACGGAGTTTAAAATCTCGCCTGAAGCCGTTAAGAGCAGTGCGACGAATGTCATTCCCTTAGGAAACGTCGTTATCGCAACGAGGGTAGGCCTCGGCAAAGTCTGCTTGCTAAGCCAAGCCACAGCGATCAACCAGGATCTCCGGGGCATCATTCCGAAGTCCAAAAACCTCGATGTGCGGTTCCTGTTTCGCTGGCTCCAGAGTGTATCCCACATCATTGAGGCCGAAGGGACTGGCACCACGGTCAAAGGTGTCAAGCTACCATTCGTTAAGTCACTAAAGATGCCATTGCCGCCCCTTCCCGAACAAAAACGCATCGTCACCATCCTCGATGAAGCCTTCGCGGGAATTGCCACCGCAGTCGCCAACACCGAAAAGAACCTCGCCAATGCGCGGGAGTTGTTTGAGAGTTATTTGAATTCGGTATTCAGCCAGCGTGGTGAGGGGTGGGTCGATCTAACCTTAAAGGAAGTCTGCAAGGATTACGGGCGAGGAAAGTCAAAGCATAGACCGCGAAATGATCCAAAACTCTACGGTGGCGCATATCCATTTATTCAGACTGGAGATGTGCGAAACAGCGATCATCTGATTAGGGAGTACTCGGTCACATATAATGAAGTTGGTCTGGCACAAAGCAAACTTTGGCCGAAAGGGACCATCTGCATCACCATTGCCGCGAATATTGCTGAAACCGGAATTCTCGATTTTGATGCTTGTTTTCCTGACAGTATTATCGGACTGGTTGTAGATGAAGCCAAGGCATCCAGCGCCTATGTTGAGTTTCTCTTGCAATCGGTTAGAAGCATTCTGAAAGCGAAGGGAAAGGGTAGTGCGCAAGACAATATTAACCTTGCAACCTTTGAGAACGAGAAGTTTCCCTTTCCGTCTCTGGAAATGCAGCTGGCAATCGCGGGGAGTCTTCAAGAGATCAGATCGGCTGTCAGGCAGCTTGAGTTCATCTACCAACAGAAACTAAATGCATTAGCCGAACTCAAACAATCCCTCCTGCAAAAAGCCTTCTCCGGTGAACTCACCGCAGACAAGGACACATCCGATGTAATCCGCAAGGTGGAGGAAGTCGCATGACCGCTGAAGCCCAAAGTCCCATTGTAATCCACGGGGAAGCCAACAAGACCATCGAAGTGCGGCTGGGTACAGAAAAATCAATGGTCTGGTTGGCCCAGCGCCAGGCCCAGCGCAATCTCAAGCACTACATATTTGATATCAATATTCCCGTGAGTTATCGCATCAATTCCCTTCACGCCATACGTTTCCACCAGTGGGCCATCTACATTCTGCTCAAACATCTGGCCCAGGTTTGGATTCTGAACCGCCAGCACATTCAGACCGATGCCCGCGAACGGGAAGTTCGCTGCATATGAGCCACCAACGCGACATTGATTTGGTCAATGAGTTGCTGTCCCAGGGGGCAGAAACTGACTGGCTGGAGTTCAAACGCGACAATGTCGAGCCGGACACCATTGGAGTGCGCTGCTCGGCGCTGGCCAACGCGGCGCGCCTTGCCGGCAAGGATATGGCCTACATGCTGTGGGGAATTGATAATGCCACTGTGAGCGTGGCGGGAACCCGCTTCAACCCCGATACCCAGAAGGCCCATGGTCAGGAACTGGCTTTCTGGCTGGCGCAGCAGTTGCAACCAAGTATCCCTTTTCAATTCAGAAGCGTCGAACATCCGGCTGGGCCTGTCGTCATACTGGACATCCCCGCTGCCACTTCGGCGCCGGTCACCTTCAAGAATATCCCCTACATTCGCATTGGTAGTGCAACACCCAAGCTGACTAATTATCCGGAACGCTACCAGCAGCTCATCGAGAAGCTGCGACCCTATACTTGGGAGCACGCGATTGCGAGACAATACGTCAGCGGCGACGAAGTGCTGACGCTGATCGACTACAGCAGTTACTTCAAACTGACCAAGCAACCGCTACCGGATAACAGGACAGGTATTTTCGACAAGCTCAGCGCAGAGCGATTAATCGTTCGGGATGTTTCTGACAAGTGGAACATTACCAACCTCGGGGCCATTCTGTTTGCATCCGATCTGAGCCAGTTCGACAGTGCACTTGCACGCAAGGCGGTCCGCTTCATCGCGTATGCTGGCAAGAACCGTGCTGCAGGCGTCAGTCATCGGATCGACGGCAAGAAGGGCTATGCCGTTGGCTTCGAGGGGTTGATCGAATTCATCAACGGTATGCTGCCGAAGAACGAGCATATCGACTCGGCGTTACGCACCGAACAGCCGCTGTTCCCCATCCTGGCGGTGCGCGAGCTGATTGCCAATGCCTTGATCCATCAGGACATGACTATCACTGGCGCTGGTCCGCAGATAGAGGTGTTTGCCGATCGCATGGAAATCACAAACCCTGGTAAGCCGCTGGTACCGGCAGACCGCATGATCGACCTGCCGCCACGTTCGCGCAATGAAGCTCTGGCGGCGCTGATGCGGCGCATGGGTATGTGCGAGGAACAGGGCAGTGGATTAGACAAGGTGATTGCCGCCGTAGAGCTGTACCAGTTGCCACCGCCGTTGTTCCGGGAAGAGGGCGGCGCCATGCAGGTGGTACTCTACGGCCCCAGAACTTTTGCTCAGATGACGCCGGATGAACGTATTCGCGCCTGTTACCATCATGCCGTGCTCCGCTTCCTGAGCGGGGAACGGATGAAAAACGCCAGCTTGTGCGAGCGCTTTGGTATTGACCTCAAGAATGCGGCTCAAACGTCTTCGGTGATCAAAAAAGCATTCGAGAAGGGTCTGGTCAGGGTAGCAGACCCGGAGCACCCCCGGGCTGGTTATGTTCCCTGGTGGGCTTGATTTCTTGATTGGGTTTTGATTATTCGGGGCCGATAGTCGCAAGAAAATATAAAATACTATATTAATCAATTGCATATTGTTGTTTTTCAGGTTTTATTTTCTTGATTGGGTTTTGATTGGTTCACCCCATTTATCTAAAACAATGCTGACATTATAAAAGCAAGGACATTATGAACGAAGCCGAAACCCGCGCCGAGCTGATCGACTCTGCGTTGAAGAACGCGGGCTGGGGCGTGGTGAAAGCCAGCCGGGTGCGGCGTGAAGTGATCACTTTGGGTCGGCTGCAGGGTGCCGGCAAACGAGCAAAGCAGGACATCGTCGACTATGTGTTGATCTATCGTGGTCAGAAGCTCGCGGTGGTCGAGGCCAAGAGGCGCAGCCTGTCCATGACCGTGGGGCTGGGACAGGCCAAGCGCTACGCCGAGCACCTGCAAACCCGTTTTGCCTATGCCACCAATGGCGATGGCATTTACTGTATCGATATGCACACGGGCGCCGAGGAGGAGGTGGCGGGCTACCCCTCGCCGGATGAATTGTGGGCTAAAACCTTCGGCGGTGAGGCCGATGTGGCAAATCGCTGGCGCGAGCGCTTCGGTGCCGTGCCGTTCGAGGACAAGGGCGGTTTCTGGCAGGCACGCTATTACCAGCACAATGCCATCAATCAGGCCCTGGAAGCCATCGCTGCCGGGCGCGAGCGCATTTTGCTGACCTTGGCCACCGGCACTGGCAAAACGGCTATCGCTTTCCAGATTTCCTGGAAGCTGTTTCATGCCCGCTGGAGCTTGGCGGCGCGCGCGACGGGTGAGGCGTTGCGGCAGCCGCGTATCTTGTTTCTGGCCGACCGCAACATTCTGGCCAATCAGGCCTTCAACGATTTCTCTGCCTTCCCCGAAGATGCACTGGTGCGTATCGACCCCGAAACAATTCGCAGCAGGGGCCGGGTGCCGAAGAACGGCAACGTGTTTTTCACCATCTTTCAGACCTTCATGACTGGGCGTGATGCCGAGGGCAACCCGGTGCCGAATTTCGGTGGCTACCCGCCCGATTTCTTCGATTTCATTGTCATTGATGAATGCCATCGTGGCGGGGCCAACGACGAGAGCAATTGGCGCGGCATCCTCGATCTACGATTTTGTCAAAGCCTACGAGCATTTCAACGACCCGGAATGGGACGGCGAGCCACTGGCGCCAGAGCCGATCGAGCTCCGCCCGGCGGTGGATGGATTGGACGCCACCGCTCCCTCGGAAAACCCCGGCGACGCCGAGACCGTAGATGAGCCAACACGCCCCAGAAAGCTGAAGATCAAACTGGCCGACGGCAAGGAACGCACCATCCAGCACATGAGTGCCACCAGCTTCTGGAGCCCGGACGGCAAACCGATCTCCGCTGCCGAGTTCATCCAGCGCCTGTACGGCGAGCTGCCCGCGCTGTTCAGGGACGAAGACGAGTTGCGCCGCCTGTGGGGCCGCCCGGACACGCGCAGCAAGCTGCTGGAAGGGCTGGAGGAAAAAGGTTACGGCGTGCAACAGCTGGCCGAAGTAGGCAAGCTGATCGAGGCCGAGCACAGCGATCTGTACGATGTACTGGCCTACATTGCATTCAACCAGGCACCGGTGACCCGCGCCGAGCGGGCGGCATCACACCGGGAAGCAATCCTCCGGGGCCACGACTGTCAGCAACAGGAATTTCTGCGCTTCGTGCTCTATCACTACGTGGCGCGTGGCGTGGGCGAGCTGGACACGGACAAGCTCCCGAAACTGATTGCACTGAAGTACCACAGCCTGAACGATGCAGTGCAAGAACTTGGCCCAGCTGGAAATATTCGCGAAGTATTCGTGGAATTTCAGCAGCATCTGTACTGAAGTGCGTTCGGATGCGGCCCGCATATATTCAGCGATCGATGTGTGTGAAATAACAAGCATTCCCTGGCCGCATATTCCATTTCCCCTCTTTCCTTAACGACGTATTTGCTTTATTTTATTTAGACGCGACAAATACTATTCAGAGGAGAAGCACCATGTCCGAAACCACGCTTTACGAGCGGCTGGGCGGCGAGGAACGTATCCGGGCGCTCGCTACGACCATTTTCGATAAACATCGGAATAACGGGACTGTCCAGACACGCTACGCGGCCAGTGATCGGGATGATGTCATCCGTCTGGTAACCGAGTTTATCTGCGCGGGTACGGGCGGACCACAGACATACACCGGGCGCGATATGCTGACGGCCCACCGTGGCATGAATATCAGCGAGGAAGAGTTTGTTGCCGTGCTTGACGACATCATGGAAGCGCTGGATGCGCACAATGTCGGCCAGCGCGAGAAAGAAGAGCTGTTGATGATCTCGTATTCTCTCAAGCCTGAGATTGTTCGGGTCTGAATGGCCTGATTGATGTGATGGGTGGCCATTCCAGAGCCGTGACCGATTGATTTAGCCTCGAAAGGAGCAGATATGTTTGTTCAGAAACAGCATTTATCAGGTTGGATGATAGCTGGGTTCCTGCTGCCCGCTACCCCTTTTTGCCTGGCAGCGGAGCAGGCCGTTACGGCTGAACAGGTGGTCACCGCAATGGAACGCGCCTTTGGCGTACATCCGGGTGAACGCCGTAATCACATCAAGGGCACCTGCGCAGCGGGTGAATTTGTGGGTTTGCCCAGCGCGCGCGATTATACTCGTTCTCCGTTGTTTTCAAGCAAGCCTCTGCCGGTGGTGGCGCGTTTTTCTTTGCCTGGTGGCAATCCCAAAATACCGGATACTGCCAGGACACCACGCGGCCTGGCATTGCAGATCAGGCTGCCTGATGGCAGCCTGCAGCATATGACCATGCTCAACACACCGGTTTTTGGCGCGGCGACGCCTCAGACTTTCTTGAATGCTATTGTCGCCAAGCAACCGGACCCAGCCACCGGCAAACCCGATCCGGATAAAATCAAGCGATTCCGGGCAAATCATCCCGACAGCTTGCCGCAGACCGATTTCCTGGCCAGTCACAACCCGCCGGTCAGCTGGAGCAACAGTAGCTACTTCGGTATTCATGCCTTTAAATTCATTAATGATGCGCATCAGTCAACCCTGGTTCGCTGGCGCTTTGTGCCGCAGGATGGCGAGAAACGGCTATCCGACGACGAAATCGACCGCCTGCCGCCGGATTTTCTGGAGCAAAAGCTGATTGAACGGGTCAGGCTCGGCCCGGTTCGCTGGGACATGATTCTGACGATTGGCCAACCCGGTGATCCTGAGGACAATCCAACCTTGTCATGGCCCGAAGATCGAGAAACACTCAAGATCGGTACATTGACCATCACCTCAGCGACGCCGCAGAAAGGCGCGGCATGTGAAAAAATCAATTTCGATCCGCTGGTGATGACTGATGGCATCGCACCGGCCAATGACCCGATCCTGTTGTTCCGTTCATCCGCCTACGCGATTTCATCCGGGAAACGGCTTGGCGGAGACTGATATAGCGATCAAGCAGGATGAGCAGGCTCAAGGGCTATGGATTGAGCACCGAGCTTTGAGCATTTTTGGGCATATACAGGACGATCGTCATGGCTGTTTCAGCATTACCAGTAGATCAGCGCGTCATTGACATCGATTCAAGGCGATTCGCTTCGATCGAGAAAGCGCTGGTGGAGCTCATTACCAACAGTGATGACAGTTATTCGCGCCTTGAGCATGCTGGCCCGCTCATCAGCGACAAAATCATTATCAGTTATGAGCGGCACCAGAATGGTGCACTGTTGACGGTGTGCGACCATGCCGAGGGCATGTCGTTTCCACAAATCCATGCGGTGTTGTCTTATGGCGGCGCGCATAGCCAAATGGCCCGTGGCGAGGCGGGTGGCAGGGGGTTCTTTGGGCGCGGCTTGAAGCAGGCCATCTATGGGCTGGGATATGGCTGGATTGAATCGGTGCAGGCGGGCATGCTCAGCAGGGTGGACTTGTTTCGTGCCGAAGATGGCCAGTACCTGTTTGAGGATTGGGATCAGGACAGGCCGGCCGAGGCGCAAGATTATTCGCGCCTCGGCATACCGCTAGACAGCAACGGCACGCGAGTGCATATCGTGGTGGATAACCCGCAAACCAATATTCCTTACTTCGCCTCTCTGGTGACTGCCATCACGAATAATATTTATTAGTCCGAAGTAAGGTTAAAACCACCGCCTTTAAGGCGGTAAGATTTATCTTTTAAAATTTTGGACGTACCATGATGCTAAAAGTAGGGG
>NZ_FNOY01000114.1 GCF_900107165.1 Nitrosomonas halophila | reverse complement strand
ACTTGCCATGCTGTCCCGGCACAGGTTGGCAAATACGCCAACCTGGCAATTGTCTACCTTCCCCAGACGGCCGTTCCATTGCCTCGCAACCCCTGTTGAGGCTTCACCCTTCTTCGCAAAACCACTCTCATCAATGATCAAAGTGGCTTTGTCGCCACCCAATAGCGCGTCCGCTTCACGCGCGATCTGTGCACCAAATCCATGCCAATCAATTGCACCAGATGTCAGCATGTGTTGCATAGCCTGGTGATCAACCCCGTTTACTTCGCCCATGCGCAGCATGGTCGCCCGATCGGATTGAAACAGTCCACGCAGATAACCATAAAACGTCGCTGTTGCATCGCACGTCGAGGAGACGAAAAATGATGAAAATGAAGATAAATGCGCGCCAAGCGCTTCTGGGAGCCCCTGTAGGGCAGATTTGAGAGACTGTTTAGTATTTTCACGACATGATCGTGATTAACATATATAAAACAATGGCTTATTATACATCAACTGGATGCCTCATTGGAATTATTTGAATCTGACAAAGTAGAACTAGCCAGCCGTACATTAACGATCCGCTCTGGTACGCTTCCTGGATTTCAACCTGCGTTTCTCCTTGGGATCAATTGCAAGTGGTCGATATATTTCAATACGATCATGGGGCTGTAGCACGGTATCCGCGCTGACGATCTTGCCGAAGATTCCGGTTTTGAGTCCGGTGCAATCAATTTCTGGATATGGCTGACAAACACCGGACAACTGAATTGCCTGCGCAAGTGAAGTTCCAACAGGCACCTCAAAACGCTTGAGGAACTGATCATGGGGCAAGGCATAAGCCACCTCGATCATAATACTTGTTCGTTGCTCAGATAGAGGAACCATAAATCGCTTCTGCTCGCTCAACAAATGCTTCTACAAAATTGTTGGCAATTACATAAAAAACAGGCCCCACCAATTTTTCCAGCAGTTTATGCGAGAAAGTATAATGCAGCCGGAACTCTATCTTGCAGGCATTCTCTGACAATGGAATGAAGCGCCAATGCCCATCTAGATGTTCGAAGGGACCCTCAAGCAATTCCATTTCGATCAATTCGGGTGGACGGCGAATATTTTTAGTCGTAAAACTATGTTTGATGTGGTGATAATCTATATTGACAGTGGCATGCGCAGTTTCATCATCTTGTAATTCCATGGAGGCACCTGAGCACCATGGCAAGAAATCTGGATAGTTTTCTACGGTATCTACCAGATTAAACATCTGTGTTGCCGAGTAACCCACCAAAACCGATTTTTCTATTTCAGCCATACGATAAATTACCTTATTTCGGGCGAATCAAGACTAAAAACTGTTACACTAAACGAAAATTTCACAAAAGTCATATACCATTATCCTTGTTTTATTTCGATGAGTATTGCGCAAAATAAAAAAGCTTTTCACGATTATTTCATCGAGGAAAAATACGAAGCGGGCATTGTTCTGGAAGGATGGGAAGTCAAGGCAATCCGCGCGGGACGCATTCAATTGAAAGAAGCATACATTATTATCCGCAACGGCGAATTATTCCTTATCGGTTGTCATATCAGCTCATTGCCAGCGGCATCCACACATGTTCATCCTGATCCCGTAAGAACACGTAAATTGTTACTGCATGCGGCACAGATTAGCCAGCTCATTGGAAAAGTCGAGCGATCTGGGTACACGCTGGTTCCGTTGGACATGCATTATAAAGCAGGTAGAATCAAACTGGAAATTGGGCTTGCCAAAGGCAAGAAGCAATATGATAAACGTGAGAGCGAAAAGCGCAAGGAATGGGAACGTGACAAACAACGTTTAATACGTCATCAGCAAACTTGATTGATAGAAAACCATGCATATAAGCTCATACAAACCCATAAAACCTGAACCATCCACTTCCCAGATCAATAGCCACACAGCGATCGCTGTGTGGCTATTGATCTGTTGCGCATTGGTTTTCGCGATGGTGGTCGTAGGCGGCGTGACGCGCCTGACTGGCTCAGGGCTCTCTATCGTGGAATGGCAGCCCATTATCGGCACCATTCCGCCTATTACGCAAGAAGACTGGGAAATTTTACTAGACAAATATCGTCAAATTCCGCAATACGAGAAAGTCAATAAAGGCATGACTCTAGACGAGTTCAAGGGAATTTTCTGGTGGGAATATTTCCATCGCTTGCTAGGCCGCTTGATCGGACTGGTTTATTTCATTCCTTTCGTTTATTTTGTTGCGCGTAAGCGCGTTGATCGCAAGCTGGGTTTGAAGCTTCTGGGCATTTTCATACTCGGCGGACTGCAGGGATTCATGGGGTGGTATATGGTCATGAGCGGATTGGCTGATAATATTTATGTCAGCCAATATCGGTTAACTGCACATTTAGGATTGGCCTTCATCATCTATGCAGCCATGTTCTGGGTTGCCACGGGCTTGCTTGCGCCAAAGAAGACACACACACCAGATACAACCGCCGCAACATCCATACCTTGGCTGCGTCGCTTTTCATTCTCGCTAACAGGCCTGATCTTTGTCATGGTGCTGTCCGGCGGACTGGTCGCAGGTATACACGCAGGCAAAGCGTATAACACCTTTCCCTTGATGGATGGTTATTTGATTCCACCGGCCATGTTCGTACTAGAACCTTGGTATAGGAATTTTTTCGATAATATTACAACGGTTCAGTTTGACCATCGTTTAATTGCTTGGTTGTTAATATTCACAGTCCCATATTTCTGGTTTAAAGCCAGAAATATCTCGCTACCAGCCTCGGCCCGCCTCGCGTCACATCTGCTGATACTCGCCCTAATGATTCAGGTAGGATTAGGCATAACAACCTTATTATTGTCGGTACCGTTGACATTCGCAGCAGCACACCAAGCAGGTGCAATACTGTTGTTCACTGCAGCGCTCTGGCTCAATCGAACATTATCATGATCATGCACTGCATTAATATTTTTATAAGATAGTACGGTGACATAGACAACAATCCAAGATGATCCCTCATCAGTCATATAATGCATCATAAATGCACCCGACGCACGATGATTGCTGCTAATAAATATACGTGCGGGGTGCATTTCATGCTCCACACCCAAATCAGAAAATAGTTCAGAGGCATAAAATATATTTACTGGAATCAATGCTCTATTATTAAAACCGAATATATGGCTCCCAGTTTCTGGTGCTCTTGATAAAATAGGCCACATCTCGATTGAAATCAATTTATCGAAATGAATCAAACGGTTCAACATCTCAAATTGTATCCCAATGAATTGATCCGCCCTGTCCCTACACAACAATTCACGATAATTGTTTACTGCAGCAGCCATACTGATCGGTTTATTGGCAATACAAGCCTGAAAGATTGATTTCATTTATCAATATAAAAGAGAACCAATTATGAAAAATGCCTCCTCCCCAGGGTTCTGGCGTCGTGCGCTAGCCCTATTGTATGAAACCATATTGCTACTGGCTGTATGGTTTATTGCCAGTTTCTTGTTTCATCTTATCTTTCAGGACACCACTGCTGGATATTTTAGGCCGCTATTTCAGTTTTATCTTTTATGTGTAGGTGGAGCTTATTTCATCTGGTTTTGGACTCATGGTGGCAGGACATTAGCCATGCAAACCTGGAAATTACGATTGATTTCAGCGGATGGACTAAAAATAAACACCCGGCAAGCCATTACGCGTTACCTTTTTGCTTCCCTTGGTATTGGTCTGATGGGTTTTGGATTGTGGTGGGCTTTCTTTGACAGAGAGCATCAGTTTCTGCACGACAGACTGGCCGGCACGCGCATCATTAAATGTGATGCAAATTGAACAAAGCTGTTATCAAGGCAGCTATCAGAACAAAGGGGTATTTATTCATATTAACTTTCTGATAGTTTTAGGTTCCACTATCAGAAGATCCAATGGATAATAGTGTGATCTGGTGGTAAGAATTGAACTGCAGTGTGGTGTGCCCATCACTTGGTCGGCGGAAAGTGGCACACAACCATAATAAAACGGATAACATTATGCATTCATGACAAAGGCTTTGATAGGGTACCGAGCGAAGATGATTGTCACTGGACAAAGAATGGCTTGAAAAAGATTTTGTGGTGAAGATAGAAGAGAAGTGCGCAGCAACTAACAACGAAATATTCGTTCCGTAAAGACTAAGAATTCTCACTTTCTAGCCATATCGAAACTTCTTGCAAAGATGAAAAGCGACTATTGTGATTTATTAAGGAAGAACAGTGATAAGAAAAATGCTAAAAAATAGGGAAAATTTATACTTCTGGAAGGATTTTTGATTGCTCTTTGCAAGGTGTAATCAGGGAAGATAGCGAGGTTACCCAGTCACTAAACTAAATGATCTAACTTAGTGACTGGATAACGTATATGGAACAGATGATTGGCCAGATCGCAAGACTATACTTGCATCTAGCATCATC
>NZ_FNOY01000057.1 GCF_900107165.1 Nitrosomonas halophila | reverse complement strand
GAAACCTTGGCAAAGTCGTTTCGCTGGACTTATATTGGCAAACCTTTGCTCGTATAGGTTATCGGATATATTTCGGATGCTGGGTACTAGAGAGTTTACTTGACTTGAAACGTATTATGGTGAGGCCCAACGGGCCGCGGCCATCCAGATGCTTTTCGGTAACAATAGCGCTACAGTTGCCAAAGCGTTAAGTAAACTGACTTGGGATCGGCATTTCCAAACAGCTTCTTAGGGATTGACGATGTTATCGAGGCCCACCGGAATCATCCAATGTGAATGCCCCGATAACGGTTTGATATGGTGGCTGTGTGTTGATGGGTTATTGAACCTCAATGCTGCGCCGTTTTGATGCTTCCATTTTGGGAAGCATGATTTCCAGGACGCCGTTTTTTAATGATGCGGTTGTCCTGGAGGCATCGACTGTGCTCGGCAGCATGATTGAACGGGCAAAGGAGAAACTGGTAATTTCCCGCCGGAAATAATCACCCTTTTCTTCCTTCTTTTCATGACTGGATTCGGCTTTGATCGAGAGCAGATTGCCGGTGACCGAGATATTCAGGTCTTTTTTCTCGATGCCCGGCAGCTCTGCTCGGACCAGCAGTTCGTTGTCACGGTCGATGACATCCAGGCTGGGCAGGCGCTGGCCTTCGGTTTCAAAGACGTTGTCGAACACTGAGGCGTCACGCCGCCATAATGATGGCCAGCGCGGGTGGAACAGGCGATCGAAAACCCGCTCCATCTCGGTGATGGGATGGATTGACGGCCATGCATATTTAGCGGGTTCCTTGCTGGTGGTTACCGGAACATCCTCTTTGCTTTCTTCAGGCATGATAGCTACTCCTTAATGATTGGTCAGCTAGAAGTTAGGCGAGTATTGGCTAATGCCAGCTTTTGGCCTGATCGATAGGGTGGATCATGACCACTGTCTGATGCTGGCCCTGGTGTTCCAGATCATTGAAGAAAAGCTCACCGGAAAATTGTATATTGTTGTTGCCAACCACATTGAAAGGATGGCCGATGCGCGAAAGAAAGCGCAAATACGGGTTGACCCGCTCACCCTTGCGCAGGGTGATTTCAGATAATTGCGGCAATACTTCGGAAATATGCTGGCCATCCAATTTGGCTGGCTGATAGCCCAGTAATTTCGCACCGCTATCATTGCAATTCTGAATCCTGCCATCTTCCGTGAGAACCAATACCGCAACTTCATCTTTGATATGCCCAGCCGCCCGGGGTACTTTGTTTCGCTGTTTGTGAATCGATTGCGCTTTCATTGATTTGTCTCCTTTTCTGCTGCCAACCAATCATCCAGTTCATGCCCCGGCGCAAACCCACGTGCCTCGGCCTTGTAATAAGCTGAAATCTCGATGCGCGCCTGCAGATCCGCCGTCGGGTTTGTCTTGGACCGGGATCTGGTCGTTTTGCCCGTTACCGATAATTTGCTGCCCTTGGTCTGTGAAACGGTCGCTTTCAAATTAACCTCCTGCTCGAGTGGTATTGTCTGAAGTGGTTATATTTTTTAGCTTCCTTTTGTTGCTATTAATTTACTAAAAATTATTTGACAAAAAAATACGTACGGACACTTAGTTAGTCGTATTTTTTGTGTATGATGATCTCTCGGGTGCCAAGAAATGTTGAGAATCATTGAGAATCCATGCATAGCTCTGAGCCAAGTGTTGATGTAGATGCGGCTGACCGCATGTCTGGTATCAGTCTGCACATGTTGTTTACTGCTTTGCCCGAGGCCTGTTTGTTGGTCGATCACAGCGGGCGGGTATTGTTGACCAATCCAGCCGTGCAAGATCTGTTTGGCTATACTGAAGCTGAATTTTGCACGCTGGAAATTGAGTCACTCATTCCTGCACGTTTTCGGAAACACCACCGGTCTTACCTTAATGCGTTTCTTGCCAATCCCGGAAAGCGATCATTGGGGGATGGCAAGGGACTGGTCATGCTGCGGCGCGATGGACAGGAATTGACAGTGGATATTGCTCTGAGTCCGATTGTTTTGCCGACAGGACTTTGCATTCTGGTTACATTGGATGCCGCGGCGCGGCGGCGTCAAGCTGAACAGGCGCTGCGAATCAGCGAGGAGCGCCTGCTGCTGGCCAAGCAGGCAGCAGGCCTCGGGGTATTCGACTGTGATTGCCGGCGCAAAGTAATATACTGTGATGATCGGCTCAGTGAGATTTGTGGAAATGGGGGTGGCAGGATCATTTCCCATGATGCATTTCTGGCAATTATTCATCCCAACGATCGCCCTTTGTTCGGGAACGCACTTGAACAGGCGACCAATCCGGATGGGGAGGGCCGATTGCATGTCGAGTTCCGGCTGCGCCAAAATGCCACTCACCAAGCCAGTCGCTGGGTGGTAATCGTTGGGCGCGTGCATTTCAAGGCCAGGCAGGCCACAAGACTGGTCGGCACCGTGCGCGATATCACCGAACGTAAGATTTTCGAAAATAATCTGCTGGTACAGAGGAACGAGACCGAGACTTTCTTCAGGCAACAAGTGGCGTTAAGTACCGCCTCGGCCATCGCGCATCAACTCAATTCGCCACTGACCGCTATTTCTATCTATAGTGAGGTGGCCTTGCGTACCATGCAACAAGGTCCCCTCGAAATGGATAAAATGAAGTGTGCGCTCGAAGCTTGTGTCATGCAGGCGCAGTTGGCTGGTCGCAGCTTGCATGAATTGCTGGTATTCCTGCAGAAAGGCGGCGTGCAAACCGAAGCGCTCGATCTCAATGCAATCGTGACGGGCGTGCTAAAGGATGCACGGGACGCAGCGCTGGGTGAGTTTATCTTGTTGCCTGAATTGCAGGCCAATCTGCCAGCCGTTCACGCCAATCGTGTCCATTTGCAGAAAGTGTTGCTGAATCTGATCGGGAATGCGATTGAGGCGATGCGCGCGGTCTGTATCGCTGACGCGGCGATCACGGTTCGTACCGAGAGTCTGACCGAGCAAAGCATGGCCAAAGTCACCGTGCAGGATAACGGTCCTGGACTCGATCAGGAAGTTGCCAGACATGTATTTGAACCCTTCTTTACCACCAAACCCACCGGTATCGGGATAGGTTTGCCCATTTGCCATGCATTGATCGAAGCCAATGGCGGCCACCTCTGGGTCGATGCGGATTATCGCCAGGGCGCCAGATTTTGTTTCACGCTGCCGTTTGCATAGGATGGGCGTTTCCTGGCTGATGGCGGATTGATGGTAGGTATCGCGGCTCGATTGTTGATATATGAATTAAGCAGTACAAGGGTGCGCTTGCGCACCATGACACTGACGGGGAGTTATCCCAAGCTTCATAAATCCTATCGAAAATTGTATGAAGGCATATTGTGTTTTATGAGTGTTGCCATCGGGAAGTGGGTAGAGACCTATGGTCGTTTCTATCAAAGCTGCTTGGTAGCAAGAGGAGGGATGTTGTACGGCGCAGGCGTATCACAACAGGCGGGCGCATTCGATGGAGGGACTGTTGATGAATTCAGAGCAACTGGTTGTCTATGTTGTGGATGATGACCCTGCCGTGCGGGATGCGTTTGCACTGATGCTTGAACAAGCCGGAATTCATGCCTGCTTGTTCAGTGGTGCGGAAGATTTCCTGGCGGTCTATCAACCGGATTTTACCGGTTGTCTTGTTCTGGATGTGCGCATGCCGGGCATGGATGGTATTCAGTTGCAACGAGCGCTTGCTGAGCGTCGATGCACATTGCCGATCATTTTCCTGACCGGGCATGGCGATATTCCGATGAGTGTCCGGGCAATCAAAGCTGGTGCGGTGGATTTTCTCAGTAAACCGGTGACTTATTCCAAACTGCTTGCCAGTATTCGTGCGGCCTTCATTGAGCAGGAAATGCGGCACAAGGCCAGCAAGCCTAATCATGAAGCGAAAGCGCGCCTCGAGAAACTCACCAAGCGCGAACGAGAAGTGGCGACCTTGGCTGCTCAGGGGCTTTCCAGCAAGGAAATCGCCACCCAGTTAACCATCAGCTATCGTACAGTCGAAGTTCACCGCTGCAATATCATGCGCAAGATCGGTGCGCGTAATTTGCTTGAGCTTGTACGGGTTGTGCGTGAGAGCGGCTGGCAGCATATCTGAAGCCCAGCGTATGCTCAAGTTATTCATTAACGAGCCCTTGTATCGTCATGGTGCCGATGACAAATGTCAGGTATTGTGGACGCGCTGGCGGTAGGTTTCGAACAAACAAATACCGGCGCTGACTGAAACATTCAGACTTTCGATATGCCCGACCATGGGGATGCGCACGAGCTGATCGCAAGTTTCACGTGTCAAACGGCGCATGCCTTCTCCTTCGGCACCCAGCACCCAGGCGATCGGGCCAGAGAGCGTCATGTTATCCAGGCTGCTATCGGCATCAGCAGCCGTGCCCATGATCCAGATGCCCATATCCTTGAGTTCGCGCAGGGTTCTGGCCAGGTTGGTCACGGCGAAGAAAGGGACCGTATCGGCGGCACCACTGGCGACCTTATGGACAGTTGCTGTCAAGCCCGCGGCACGATCCTTGGGCGCGATGACCGCGTGCACACCCAATGCATCCGCCACACGCAGACAGGCGCCCAGATTATGCGGATCCTGAACGCCATCCAGTACGAGCAGCAGGGCAGGTTCGGTCAATGCCTCCAGCAAATCCTCAAGCGTGGCAGGCTGATGTGTTTTCGTGACATGGGCGGCCACCCCTTGATGGTGAACGGTGCCCGTCATTCTGCCGAGCCTGTCCGGATCACAAAGAATCAAGCGGGTTGAAGTATTCTCGGCCAGCTTGATTAAATCGCGTGCGCGTTGATCCTGGCGATGGGTGTCCAGGTAGATTTCTTTGATGCTGTCCGGGTGTTGGCGCAAACGGCTGGTGATGGCATGGAATCCAAAGATATAGTGCGAAGTGGTCATGGTTGGAAGATGAAAAGGATGGTCGTTCAGTTTTTCTGTGTATCCACAAGTACAAAATCAATCTTGCGGGTTTCCAGATCTACCCTGACGAGTTTCACTCGCAGTCTGTCGCCGAGCCGGAAACTCTTGCCGCTGCGTTCCCCGCGTAACACATGTTTTACCGGATCGTGATGAAAATAATCGCTGGGCAGCTCTGAAATATGCACCAGGCCTTCGACATAAATATCATCCAGGGCGACAAATAGCCCAAAACCGGTGACGCCGCTGATTACACCATCAAAACTGTCGCCAATTTTATCCTGCATGTAAAAGCATTTCAGCCAGGATTCAACTTCCCGTGTGGCTTCATCCGCACGGCGCTCGGTCGTCGAGCAATGCTTGCCGAGCTCGTGCCAGTCTCCGGGAGAATAATGCTGGCCGGCGAGCGTGGCTTTGATTGCGCGATGCACCAGTAAATCAGGGTAGCGCCGGATCGGCGAAGTGAAATGGGTATAGGTTTCATACGCCAGGCCGAAATGGCCTATGTTGTCCGGGCTGTACATCGCCTGGCTAAGGGAGCGCAGCATGACGGTTTGTAGCAGCTGCGCATCGGACCGGTCCTTGATGCGGGTAAGCGTGCGGGCGTAATCCTTGGCATGGGGTTCGCTGCCGCCACGTAGCTGTAATCCGAATTCTTTCAGGAAATTCCGCAGCGCAAGCAGTTTTTCTTCTGTTGGGCCGTCGTGAATTCGATAGAGCACGGGTTGTTGATGTGTCTGCAGGAAATCTGAGGCACAGACGTTGGCGGCCAACATGCATTCTTCGATCAAGCGATGCGCATCGTTGCGCTGCACCGGGCGTATTTGTTCGATTTTACCCTGGTCATTGAAAACCATTTCGGTTTCAATCGTTTCAAAATCGATTGCCCCCCGTTTCTTGCGGGATCTTTGCAATACCTTGAAAAGTTTGTTCAGCAACCGAAGATGTGGCAGCAGCTGGGCGTGCTGCTTGGCAACAGAACCCTTCGGCTGTGCCAGCATCGTGGCGACAAGGTTGTAGGTCAGCCGGGCATGGGAATGCATGACCGCCGGATAGAATCGATATTCGATGAGCTCGCCTTTGGCCGTCCAATACATTTCACAGACCACGCACAGGCGATCTACTTGTGGGTTGAGCGAACAAAGGCCATTCGAAAGCACTTCCGGCAGCATCGGAATCACCCGCCTGGGGAAATAAACCGAGTTGCCGCGATTGAACGCTTCTTTGTCGAGCGCGTCCTGCTCGGACACGTAATGACTGACGTCAGCGATGGCCACAAATAATCTGAAGTCCTTGCCTTCCTGCTGACAATAAACGGCATCATCGAAATCGCGTGCGGTTTCGCTGTCGATGGTGACCAGTGGTAAATGGCGGATATCTTCCCGTTTGACCAGTTCCTTTTTCAGAACCCTTTTGGGAAACTTGGTAGAAGCTTTGTCGACGTCTGGGGGGAATTGATGAGGCAAATCGAATTTGCGCAATGCAATTTCGATTTCCATGCCTGGCGCTGCATAATCGCCCAATATTTCCACAATATGGCCGATAGGCTGGGCCCGGTTGTTGGGCTGCTGTATGATGCTGACGACAACGATTTGCCCGGAGCGGGCCTGCATGGCGCCTTCCTTGGGAATCAGGATTTCCTGGTTGATGCGCTTGTCTTCGGGTATCACGAGGCATATGCCATGTTCGGTATAAACCCGTCCAACCAGGCTGGTATTGGCGCGCTCCAATACTTCGACGATTTTGCACTCGCGGCGACCCCGCCGGTCTATTCCGCTGACGCGCACGATGACGCGATCACCGTGCAGCACTTTGTGCATTTCTTTGGGACTTAAAAATAAATCCCCTTTCTCGTCATCCGGAACCAGAAAGCCAAATCCATCGCTATGGCCCTGTACGACGCCCTTAATGAGTTCCAGTTTCTCTGTGACGCAGATGTCACCCTTCCGGTTACGGATAATCTGACCGGCGCGTATCATGGCGGACAAGCGGCGATAAAAGAATTCCGTTTCTTCGTCGGTGATATCCAGCAATTCGAGCAGCTTGGTTTCGTTGACTGGCACCCCTTGTTTTTCCAGGATCTGCAGCACGAACTCGCGGCTGGGAAGTGCCACCCCACCGTAACGCTCGCGCTCGCGCTCAAGGTATGGGTCGAGGTCACGTAACCGGTTTTTCTTGATTTTTTTTCTCTTGATTGACAAATCGACTGTTTCCTATAAAATTGCGATCTTCACTGCGGTTATTATGCCTAACTAATCCTAGTTAAGGGAATGATAATCGTAAATATGCCCAGATGGCGGAATTGGTAGACGCGCATGGTTCAGGTCCATGTGCCTTCGGGTGTGGAGGTTCGAGTCCTCTTCTGGGCACCATCCCATCGTAACACATGGGATCACAATCAGTAACAAATCATTTAATTTCAGTCAATTAGGTGGTTTGTGCTAACCCTTCCGGTGTAACAAAATACCGCATTTTGGTGCATTTATCTTATAATTACTGCACCAAAATTACACCATGGTTACACCACAAGCATGGCCACTTTCCAGAAGAGAGGAAAATCCTGGCGAGTATTTGTATATCGTCAGGGCATTCGTAAATCAGCAAGCTTTTCTACCAAGGCAGAAGCCCAGGCCTGGGCAACTAAAACCGAAGCGGAATTTTTAGCCGAGTCCAGGGGGGAAATTCCGGACAAATCATTTGGGGATCTGCTTGACCGTTATGCAAGGGAAGTTTCGCCTACAAAACGGGGAGTTCGATGGGAGCAGATACGACTTGCCAACCTATGCGAGGATCCGCTTGCACATGTTCGCTTGCCGCAATTGGCAAGCCGGCATTTTGCAGATTGGCGCGACCGTCGGTTGGCGAAGGTTTCCGCTGCGACAGTGCTGAGAGAATGGAACTTGCTTTCTAATGCCTGTACCGTAGCCGTTCGGGAATGGAATTGGCTCAAGGAGAATCCGTTGCGGGATGTGCGACGTCCCAAGCAAATTCCGCCACGAGACCGAAGAATCAGTGAGCAGGAACTGGAGCGGCTTTTATGGGCGCTTGGTTATGATCATGAAACTATGCCGATGACGATATCCGCTCGTGTAGGCGCTGCGATGCTGTTTGCCATTGAGACGGCTATGCGGGCAGGTGAAATTTGTGCGCTCCAATGGAATGATGTTTTTCTGGAGGCCTCTTATCTCAAAATACGGGGAACTGGGAATGGTGGTGGCAAAACACTTGCTGCAAAACGAGACGTTCCACTCACACCCGAAGCGCTGAGAATCATCAAACAACTCCAATTGATCAAGGGAGAAGGCAATGAGTCTGTTTTCCAGTTGTCCACTTCTCAGATCGACGCACTCTTCAGAAAAGCAAAGAAAAACGCCATGATCGAGGATTTGCATTTTCATGATACCCGCCATGAAGCCATTACAAGACTGGCTGCAAAACTCGACGTGCTTGAATTGGCGCGTATGGTCGGGCATCGTGACCTACGGATGCTGATGGTTTATTACAACGAGACAGCAAGCAATCTAGCGGCGAAACTCGCAAGATGGACTATAGACAAAGGTGGGCAGTGACATCGTCATTTTGTACAGGGTCCCGGTCACCTTCGAGGTAATCCGGCAGCAGCTGAAGCGGTGATTTGCTCCCCCGGTCATTTCCCATCATCAGAAACGTCTGTTTTCCTGATACCCTTCGGCCCACCCAATGATTTCCTTTGCTTTCCAGCGGGGCTGACCGTTACCCTTTGCACTGGGCAATCGGATCGGTTGGGGAAAATCCGGTAACGGCGTGTAACGTTGCAAGACATGCCTGGGGGTGACTTTGAGGTACTGTGCTATCGTTTGGGCATCCCATAGATCATGCTGTATGGGAATAGTGTTTACCTGGATGCGCTGGGCAAGTTCATTGGCCAGGCGATCGATAATCTCAGTTTCCATAGATAATTTTCCCTGTGAGTATCGCCGATTCATTCAAATCAAACGAAAATTGAATGATCCGGTAGTTAATCGACTATTTCTGCTAACGTAGCCACCCGAACAGTTTGGAGCCGCTTTCGGGCATTTCGCCGGCATTACCCATCGATATTTCATCGATACCTGATTCACCATTGATGATGGGCTCAGTGCCGCCGGAAAGTATCTGACCGGCAGTTTTGTTCTGCATGTTCTGATTAGGACTTTCTTGTTGCGCCTGCTTTCTGGAATCAATCATCGCCTGTCGCACAGTGCCTCTGGCGCTGCTGGCAATTTTGAGGATTCTGCGCTTCCACTCGTACAGAATACGGGAATATTCATTGTCTGGAATCATGCCCGACAACCAGAGCGCATCCAGTTTTGCGATCAATCCGTCGAACTCATGCAAAATGCCTGCATAACGTGCGGAGCGATGGGACGATATCTTGGCTTCCACGACGAGCGGCTCGGAGTAATTGACGCGATCCAGCGTGATGCCGTTGTCTTCAACCACTTTTTCGAGGCGGGCAATCTCGTTGCGAATATCGTTTTGGGCTCTGTTGAGCCGATCATCGATCAATTCTTCCATGGCACGTACTTGATCTTCAGTGCCGACCGCACGCAACACAACCGATAGTGAATAGATCGCATCGGTATACAAATCGAATCCTCGCCGGAAGACCTGTTGCGCATGAAAGGATTGTAGCTTGAGGCTTTGCACTACATAAGGGCGGCTTTTGGTGGATCTGTCGCTTGCCATGATGACCTCGCCTGAATGTCTGATCATGGGATTTTATTTGCGTACATTTGAAAATTCCGGCCAAAAAAAGCACAAAAACGCACTGTTTCACGTTCGCAATCAGAAATTATCCACGATAGAATTTTTGCGTATTCTGCCTTTGTGACAAAGACAGAATCTTCCCAGCTGAGGAAGTCAAACAAACAGCAATTTTTATCTTCACTCGAAAATCTTACGGGGACATCACTCCCCGTAGGGGCCAAGGTGTCTTCGTGCAGTCAAACAAAGAGGAGACACCGATGGACACATCAGTCGTAACCAACCCAATCAGTGGGTTTCATCCGGATTTTCTTCAGTCATTGCCGGCTGCGGATTATCACAGCCATCCCGCCATTGGCCATTCCAGCCTGGTGCGCATCATGCGTTCCCCTGCGCATTACCAGGATTACGCAACCTATCCGCCTGAGCCGACAGTGGCGATGAAGTTGGGAACGGCTTTTCATACAGCGCTGCTCGAATGGGAGTTGTTTGGAAAAACCTTTGTGGTCGCCCCGAAATTCGACCGGCGGACCAAGGCAGGCAAAGCCCAAGCCTTGGCCTGGGAAACCGGACACACCGGAAAAATCATCCTGACACCCGACCAGATGGAGGCCATCGGCAAGATGGTGCTGGCCGTGCGCGAGCATAAAGGTGCCAGGCGATTGCTCGGTGACGGCCTGGCAGAAACTTCCGGCTTCTGGCGGGATGAGCGGACCGGAATCGAATGCAAAATGCGGCCCGATTTTTTGGCGGCCGAGGGCGAAACGATTGCGGGCATAGTCGATATAAAAACTTGCGTCGATGCCAGTGCGGACGGTTTCTCGAGAGCCATCGCCACACAGGGCTACGACGTGCAAGCGGCATTCTATCAGGATGGCATGAAGACATTATCCGGCGAAACGGTACCGTTCTATTTCATCGCCATAGAGAAGGAAGCGCCGTATGCACTTGCCGTTTATCGAGCCAGCCAGGCAATGCTGGAGATCGGCAGAGAGAAGTACCGTGCGGCACTGGAATTGCTGAGTTGGTGTCGCAGAAACAATTTCTGGCCGTCCTATCAACCCGGCGGGGAAATCGAAACGATAGACCTACCGCGCTGGGCGGCAAATTTCAGCCTCGATGGCTGAATGGAGTAACAGCGGATATTTGAACACCCCTGCACCTGTGCGGGGGTTTTCCTGGACGCATCCAGGTGTGTCGAGGAAAACTGGATCGTTCTTTCCGGCTGAATCGGAAAGACATCGAGGCAGCTGGCCTCGCAAAACAAGCAGCGCTATCAGACAGTCCGGGCGGCCGGCTGTCGGCTTCAACCCTGGCCGGGAGAACACATTTCCCGGTGGGGAGCGGTGTCATTTCTGGCCTTTTTCTTATTCAAGGAGCAAACCATGTTGAATAAAGTGCAGCTGATCGGATTTCTCGGCACCAATCCGGAGATCCGTTACACACAGGAAGGTGATGCGGTTGCCCGCACACGGATCGCCACCAGCGAAACCTGGAAGAAAAATGGCGAAAAACAGGAAAGAACGGAATGGCACCAGATCGTTTTTTTCGGAAAACTGGCCGAAGTCGTGGGTGAGTATCTGAAAAAAGGATCACTTGCCTATGTCGAGGGACGGCTGCAAACGCGGTCCTGGGACAAGGACGGAGAAACCCGGTACATGACCGAGATTGTCGCGGACAGCATGAAAATGCTGCCCAGCGGCAAAAGGCACGACAGTGGTAACCCATCCACTGCCGATGAAAATGAACCTTTCTGAGGGGAGGCCAGCATGAATTATCAAGTCATTCTACCTGCCATCTGGAAAGACGGACTGGTCAACAACGACTGGATTACGCTCGAAAACAATTTCCCGGATGAAGCCGCCAACGCAAAAGCCTGGCAGATCGAATCCGGACTGACCGTGATCGGGTGCGAAGATAGGGCATTCGTTGCTACTTACGAGGGCATCGAGACGATGTGTTTGCACTATCACTGTACCGATCCGGTCGGTGAGGGCGAATTCGATCGTGTACTGAAAAGGATCGAGCAAGGAAGCTCGACGGTCAACGATGCCCGATTTATCAGGCATTACGTGACAGGCATCAGGCAAGGCGCAATCGTCGGGGCACACCGGCCCTAACGAGCCATTCTATTTTTAATCCGACCCGGACGGGAGAGCCCTCCCCCGTTTGGGAATGGGATGCTCTTGTCCGGGTTCTTCTTTGGAGGAAGAACCATGAATGCAGACCAAGCAAGAGAACTGGCGCGTGGACGCTGGTGTGCAATATTGATTACCCTGGCCCCACCGATCACGCCCGCCTTTGAGCGTGCCGGTCGCCATGTTCCCTGTCCGGTACATGGCGGAAAGGACGGATTTCGAGTTTTTCGGGACGTCAATCTGTCTGGCGGCTCGATTTGCAATACCTGTGGTAATTTTCCGGACGGGTTTTCCACCCTGATGTGGATCAATGGTTGGGATTTCAAGACCGCGTTACAGGCAGTTACGGATTATCTTGGCACCCGGCACAAATCGAAACCGGTCGCCAGGCAGTCATTGCTAAAACATGGCCGCGAGGATGAGAAGCTGCGCCAGGCGCTCAATCGAGTGTGGAAGGAATCCATCTCGCTCCATGACGACGGGGCCGAACCGGCTAGGTGTTATCTGGCGCGGCGTGGCATCGATTTGTTGCCGGATAATAGGGTAGTCAGGTTCCATCCGTCATTGCCCTACTTTGATGGTGAGCATTGGGTGGGTGACTACCCGGCCATGCTGGCGCTGGTTTCGGACACGGCAGGTAGACCGGTGACACTTCATCGGACCTATCTGACGAAGGAGGGCAGCAAGGCGCCCGTGGAATCTCCCAGGAAGCTGATGCGCTATCCACGCAACCGGACGATCACAGGCGGGGCGATCCGTCTGAATGAATCGGATTCATCCTTACTTGCCATCGCCGAAGGACTGGAAACCGCGCTGGCGGTGAGGGAAGGAACGGATTTACCAGTATGGTGTGTGATCAATGCCGTGTTGCTGGAAAAATTCACTCCACCCGTTACCACAGAAAAAATTCTGATCTTTGCCGACAAGGATCGCCCGACCGCGCGGCATCCCATGGGGCACGGACAGGAAGCGGCAAGAATCCTTGTGCAAAGGCTCTGGAAGATGGGGATCAGAGTTTCCCTCGTCATGCCAGAAGGTGAAATTCCGGCCGGGCGCAAGTCGCTGGATTGGAACGATCTGCTGCGCCAACATGGTAAGCAGGTGTTTCAACCGGAGAATGTGCGTGCCACAGTCGCATAATGAGAATGTCCTGCCCTTCGGGGTGGGGCTTCTTCTCCTGGATGGTTTTGCAGAGCGGATCGGTTGTCCGCTGTGCAAAAATATCCGGTTTCATGCTTCTGAATCTTTCAGCAGCGGAAAATTCGTAACTGGCGAATTCAAACAAACAGTCTTTCAGCGCACCAGCGGGTCATACCGCCTGGTGCTTCATCCATCCCACGGGGACACCGCTCTCCGCAGGGGCCATGGTGTTTCCGTGATTTCAAGGAGCGGCATCATGGCCTTACAAGCATTGAAAAACATCAACCGTACCCAAGCTGGTAACGGTGAGAGTGAAGCCAAAGGTTTTCCAGCTTTGCTGGAAAAATACAAGAGTGAAATCGAACGGGCGCTGCCACGCCATATCAATCCGGATCGGATGGCAAGGGTTGCCCTGACCGCGTTTCGCATGAACCCCAAATTGGGTGAATGTGATCCCCGTTCCGTTTTTGCGGCAATCATCCAGTCATCGCAGCTTGGATTGGAAGTTGGACTGATGGGGGAAGCCCATCTGGTTCCGTTCAAAAGCGAATGCCAATTGATTCCCGGTTACACCGGGTTGATCAAGCTGGCGCGCCAAAGCGGCCTGGTTCAGGACATCTATGCGCACGAAGTCAGGTTGAACGATACGTTCACATTGAATCTCGGCATGGCGCGCAGCCTTGAACACAAGCCCATGACCAGTGCGGGAGGTTTTCCAGCATCCGATGAGGAGCGGGGTGCCATCGCGGGTTTTTATGCGGTTGCTGTTTTCAAGGATGGTAGCCGTACGTTTGTGGCAATGAGTCTTGGTGAAGTGGAGCGGATACGCGACAACTCGCCGGGTTATCAGTCGGCCAAACGGAACAGGAAGGAATCCGTGTGGGACACCGATTTTGTTGCCATGGGCTTGAAGACCGCTATCCGCAGGCTATGCAAATACCTGCCAAAATCCCCCGAGCTGGCCACGGCGTTGTCGCTCGATGCAGTATTGGAGCAAGGCAAGGGACAGCACCTCGATCTGTTCGAGGCTGCAACAGGTAGTTACGCGCCAGTTGATGTGGAGGAAGAGACTGAAGCTGAAGTTATCCCTTCTTCTGATAAACCATCCAGGACTACTACCGCCAAGCCAAGCGGGAACCAGGATAGTGATCCGGTGCTGAGAGTGGCAGTCGATGCAATGGAGCAAGCCACCACTATAGAGGCGCTGGATGAAGTGTATATCCGCCTTGAAGCCGACTTCACGGATGACAGTCTTGGATCTCTTATGCGTGAATACCGCCGCATCAAAGAGAAGCTTGATTTGCAGTAGTAACCGAAAACCATCCGCTCCTTCGGGAGCGGATGGTTTTCCCTAGCGCATCGAGGTGCGCTGTGGAAAACCGGATGTCTCTTTCTGATTATTCAGAAGGTCATCGAGCTAGCTGAACTCGCTAAACAAACAGCAAGTAACGTTTACCTGGCAACCAGCTGGATTCATCAACCCTGTGCGGGGATGCCATTCCCGCAGGGGTCATGGTGTGCTCGTATTCAAAAGGAGTGCATCATGGAAATCCTGTTTTTTTGTATCGCCTTCACTTGCCTGTTTCTTTTGGAACGGACCAAAAAGGTGCAATCGGCCCAATGGATCGAGGCCTTACCGGCCATTCATGAGGACTGGGAGCAATACGAAACCCCGACGTACCTACGGCGTGGCGTTAGTATTTCTCGCAGGGCAGTACCGACCAGGAAAAAGCGGAAGGCATCGGCAAAAGCTGCTGCTGTCGTGTAAGTAGGCGTAATGACTGTCTTGCCAGATTGCAAGGCAGTTTTACTGAGAAACATTCAAACCCAACGCGGGGATATTCATTCCCGCAAGGGTTGGGTGTCTCCGCTTTCTTGGAGATACCAAAAATGCATACACCAGACTGGAAACAACTCTTGGCAGACGCCTTGACTCTGCCAGGTAGATTATCGGCTGCCTATTCGATGTTTCACAACTACAGCATCTCAAACAGGCTGTGGGCAATAGCGCAGCTCGAAGCACGCGGCCTGCCGATCTCTCCCATTGCCAGTTACAACGGATGGAAGAAATTTGGCAGGCAGGTGAAAAAGGGAGAAAAGGCCCTGTCCTTGCTCATGCCGCGAATGTACCGGAAGAAGGATGCATCCGGAGCATTAACCGACCCAGAAGATATCCGGATAGGTTTCATGGTCAGGAACCACTGGTTCAGCCTGGATCAGACCGAGGGTGAAGCATACGAACCCGATCTGTTGATCCCGGAATGGAGCCGTGTGGCGGCGTTGGATGCCTTGGGTCTTCGGGAAGAAGTCTTTTCCGATATGAATGGCAACAAAATGGGTTATTCAGTGCCATGCGAGGGCGTGATCGCGGTCAATCCGCTCAATCCGTTGCCATGGAAAACACGCTTTCATGAAATCGCCCATTGTTTGCTTCATACAGAAGCGGCGATGCTCTCCGATGACCAGGTGCTCGATGACAGTCTCATCGAAGTCGAGGCCGAGTCGGTGGCTTATCTGTGCTGTGCATCGCTGGGTTTGCCAGGTCTGGCCGAAAGCCGGGGATACATTCAGCATTGGATGCAAGGGACAGAATCCAAACGGCTCACTGGCAAAAATATCCAGCGTATTTTTGGTGCAGCCGACAAAATCCTGTCGGCTGGTAAACCCGCACAGCCCGAATCCGGGATATGTGGCCAGGCTATGCAAGCTGCCGATCTTCCTTAAACAAAAAAATCAAGAAAGCGGTAGCCGAAAGGTTGCCGCTTTCATCGTTCCACCCTTCCGTTTTCCCTGGCGCATCATCAAGATGCTTCATAAAAAGCGGAATTTACGTTCATGGCCGTGCCATGACGGATCTTCCAAGCTGGGGAAGTGAAACAAACAGCAACCAAGCGGCATGGGTGCATCCCCATGCTTTTTCCCGAACCGGGGCATTGCTTCCCGGTCGGGAACGTGGTGCCCCATCTTCAAGGAGTGACCATGAAGCCATTTCATGAAATGAGCAATGTCGAGCTGTTGACGTTGCTGATCGGCAAACAATCCGCCGGTAATCTGGGGGCCAGATCGCTTTTAGAGCTGTTTGGTTTTAGTGTGACAAGGAACGGACTGGCAACAGGCGAAGCAATTGCTTCCTACCCGCTGCATCCAAGCCTGCTTGCCGCCAAGGAGCTTATTGCCCGCTGTTTTCAGGAACGGATGGAATCAGGCGAAGTCTTGTCTTCTCCTGGTATCGTAAAACAGTTTCTTTGCTCGAAAATCGGAAGCCTGGAGCATGAGGTATTCTGGTGTCTCTGGCTGGATAACCGGCACAGACTGATTGCGGCCGAAGAACTGTTTCGGGGAACACTCAGCCAGGCAAGTGTCTATCCCAGGGAAATTGTCAAAAGAGCGCTTGCCGTCAATGCTGCGGCAATCATTCTGGCTCACAATCATCCGTCGGGTGAAACTGAGCCATCCACGTCAGATATCCAATTGACCCACACTATCAAGTCAGCGGTTGCTTTGGTCGATGTGCGGGTACTGGATCATTTTGTGGTTGGAGGGACCGACGCAATTTCTTTTGCGGAAAGGGGGCTACTATGAAACCTTCTTTCAGTTTTTATGCTGATGCCGGTCACGGTTGGCTCCGGGTGCCCAAACATCTACTGGTTGAGCTTGGCATCGCGGAAAAGATCACTTCTTTCAGCTATCAGCGGGGTGATTATGCTTATCTGGAAGAGGATGTGGATCTGTCTATATTTCTAGCAGCAATGAGACAGCGGGGCATTGAACCCGAATTTCGTGAATACCATTCTGAGTATTCCAGAATTCGTGGTTACGAGTCTTTCTGTTATGAATCAGCGCTGCCGTAAGCCATGATGATCTCACTGGCTTCATCCCCGATTATGTTGAACTGTCGCGGGTTGTGATTGAGTCGAACCGAATTCATCCCTGGCGGTTTTACCGCTGGGGGTGGGTTCTTTTGTGGGAGTGATAGTGTCTAGCACCCGGGCCTTATTAGTTGCCGAGCGTATTTCATCAGGCGATTTTTTCCGCAAGCTGCGTCTCGAATATTTGTCGATAGGCACTTTGCCGTTGCTCATTCATTTTACGCAAACAACTATATAGGTCTGCCTGAGTGCCAGTTATCTTATTATGAAACAACAAGTTGTGATTGGTTTTGGTAAAGAAGCTCTACGGAATTCTGGCCAATACTGCCATAAATAGCCCGTTCTGGTAGATTTCGGGCCATAAAAACCTCAAGCTTCAACTATAGTTTGAGAAAATACCTGATTCTAGAAACCCACTTCATTCGACGAGCAACTAAACCAGAAGGTCAAAGGTGCGGATATTACCGGCGTGATCCGTAGACTTCAGCAGGAAGTGAACATGAGCGTCACGACTGAAGATTCAACCTGCAGTGATGATGATTACGTGGATATAGGGCAGCTGGATTTTGACAAGTTGCGCCAGGCTTTTCAGAAATCGAATAACAAGAACATAGTGGTGTTCGATTTCCAGGAAGCCATCGAGCGCAAGCTAGAAAAAATGGTACAGCAGAATCCGCTGCGGCTGGAGTTCTACGAGAAATACAAGAAAATTATTGAAGATTACAATCAGGGTAAAGACCTGCAGAGTGTCCAAAAAGCTTTTGATGATCTACAAGAATTTATGAAGGGGATGTCCAAGGAAGAATCCTGTGCCATTTTCGAGGATCTGGATGAGGAAACGCTTGCCATATTTGACCTGCTGAAGAAGCCCTCTCTCTCTAAAAAGGAAGTCGAGGTAGTCAAGAAAGTGGCAATCAAAACATTAGACACACTTAAAAAAGAGAAGTTAAAAATCGAAAGGTGGCGCGAAAGCACGCAAGTGACTGCACAGATAAAAACCATCATTTTTGACAGCTTGCAATGGTTGCCGCAAGAAGTCTATTTTGATGACGAAGTTGGCGAGAGGGCAAATCTGGTTTACCAGCATGTCTACAGTAACTACCCTGGAGGGGATGGAAGTGTTTATGCACAATATGAAGCTAACCCTTTTTGTTAACCAAATATGTGAAAATCGATTTCACAATCTGTGTTTGGTAGGGTTTTGCCTATTTATCTAGACGCGCCATCTTCATCAACCGAGACCGGCTATCATGTATCCAGCGGTAAGAATTATTTATAGCTCTCTGATTAGGGCTCGAACTAGTGTCCTGCGGATTACAGATTTAATATGACACTCTTTATTTTATCATCGCTAAAACTCGCTAATAATCGCCAGATTTATCACGTTTAATTTTAATAGCAGGTTAGGAAATTTTGAAAGTGGATATTTGATGTGTCAACACTTTTCTGGACACAATGTTAAGCAGCTTTGTGCTGCAATTCGAAGTCTAGTGGCGATAAATAGCCATTGGCTGAATGCAGTCGCTCGCGGTTGTAAAAGACCTCAATATACTCAAACACGGCTTGTTTAGCTTCGTCTCGAGTTTGATAGATCTGATGATGTATCAGCTCTGTTTTCAAGGTATGGAAGAAACTTTCCGATACCGCATTATCCCAGCAGTTACCTTTGCGACTCATGCTCTGCCGGATGCCATGCTGTTTTAATAACGCCCGGTGGCTCTCTGATGCATATTGACTACCGCGGTCGCTATGCCACAGCAAGCCCTTTGCAGGTTTTCGCTGCCAAATAGCCATCATCAAGGCGTCATTTACCAGCTTTGTTCGCATATGTTCTGCCATTGACCAACCAACCACTTGCCGTGAATACAGATCAATCACTACAGCTAAATACAGCCAACCTTCCCGAGTATGAATATAAGTGATGTCGCCCACATACACTTGATTGGGCTGGTGCACGTTAAATTGCCGTTCCAGCTGATTGGGTGCGATGGGCAAATCATGCCTGGAATCCGTAGTGGCTTTGAATTTTTTCTTTGTTTTACACGCCAGTTCGGCTTCTCGCATCAATCGGCCTATCCGCCGACGGCTGACGGTTCGGCCCTGGTTGACCATCAATTTCTGGATACGCCTGGTACCATAGGTAGCACGACTCTTCCCGAACACGTCCCGGATAATTGCCGCGAGCTCAATATCATCCTTTTCCCTGGTGGTTTGAACACGGTGCAGCCAGGCATAGTAAGCGCTTTGAGAAACTGCCATAAACCGGCACATCGAGTTGACTGAAAACTCCTTAACATGCTGTTTGATCCATGCGTACTTCACCGTTGCTCCTTGGCAAAGTACGCAGCTGCCTTTTTTAATAAATCACGCTCCTCGGTCAAGCGAGCATTCTCTTTCTTCAGGCGCTTTAATTCTTCATACAAATGATCATCAGTACGCACCGCTTTATCCTGCCCTGACGGTCGACTGTATTTGTTGATCCAAGTATGTAAGGTGTTTTCATTAACACCAATATCTCTGGCCGTTTGTAGTGGTCTAATAGCACCGGACACTTTAATAAGAGATAATATTTATCAACTATTGAGGTGTTAGCATGGGACAGAAACGAACATACAAACAAT
>NZ_FNOY01000031.1 GCF_900107165.1 Nitrosomonas halophila | reverse complement strand
GCTGGAAATCGGCGCATGCCTCGGCATGAAGAACATCGGAAAGCCGTGTACGGGAGAACTGTACGCACGGTTTGATGAGGGAGGGCAGGCGCAAGTCTGTTCTCTACTCTACCCATTCGTGGTTAGTTTGAGGATTGCCTGAGGGGCTCAGAAAGTGAACAGGTAATCGATCAGCTGTGTCCCGCCGAATCCGCCAAATGGCAGCAGCAAGGCTGACAGCACCGGTCTTTGGGAGAAGGCCGCGAATGCGCCTTGCCGGGTGGCCCGGATCTGGTTGAGCAGGCGGTTGATTTGTTCCGTGCTGAGGGGAGGGTGTGCTTGTGCCTGCGGTTGGGCCTGTTTCAGTAACAGCAGATCATAATGGGTCAGAATCTGGGTGCGCAGGTTTTCAGCACTTTTCCGTAGCCGTCTAGCGGTATACAAAGTGTAGAACAAGGTGACCAGGACGATAAGCAGCAACGGTAATGGAAAATCCATGGTGTCGAACAGATCGCTGCGCGCAATTACTGTGAAGAAAAGTGAAATGAAAGGCAGATAGATGAGTGCCTGGATGCGCTGGGTGGCGGCAACGATCAAATGGAAACTCAAATAATGGTCGAGATAGGCCTGGGGGATGCCGGTTTCGCTGGCTTCCCGTTTGAGGAGTGATTCTGGCCACAGGCGGCGAACTTTGCCAAGCGCTTCGACAAATTGCGTGCAGGCGCGATTTTCATAGCCGATCCAAAGGATGCTCAGCCAGAGCAGGGGAATGGTTAAGCCGAGCAGGATGTAATGCAGAAACTTGACCAACTCACCGCGATGCGGAAATGAGGGAATGTCGAAGATGCTGAAGGTGATGAGGCTGAGCAGGAACACTATCACGGCCGAGGCGGCGATCCAGCCACCCTGTTCATGCCAGTTGGTGGCGCGCAGGTAATTCTGCCACAGGGTTGAAACGTCGAGCTCCGAGGCAGGCGGTCCCGGACGGCCCTTGGCATCGAAGGCCGTCAAATCGAGATTGGGGCCATTCCAGATGGCTGCCAGGCGGCTGCGGGCCAGTGACCAGGTGGTGGGCAGTGACAAATCGAAACGGTGCGCAATCTCTTGCGCCTGCCGTTTGGTATTAACCAGAAATGCCAATATCAGGGCGAGCACGGTGATGAAGCCGGCAAAGCGCAGGGTGAGATTCGGCCAGACGCTGATGCCTTCCAGCCAGATGAACGGCTCGCCCGTGCCCTGTGCAAGGGTGAGCTGCCAGGCCTTGCCCACGATGATTATTGTCAGCAGGGTGACGGTTGTCAGAACCAAGCTCCAGAAAGCCACTGTGCCGATCCCGGTTTGTGAGGCCGCCGGGTCGGAGCGCTGAATCATGGTACTGATTGCTTTTTGAAAACGCTGGCTGCTGATGGCGATCCACAAAGCGAGCAGAGCGCCGATCAACAGCAGGAGCCAATGCCTGGCGGGCGTTGCCGCCAGCGGGCTGGGGGGCGTGATCTGTTCGCAAGTGGTCCAGTCAGCACAGGGGGTGGGTTCGATGGCCGGGCTGGCGCCATCGGGTTCTATGCCATCGATCCATCTGATGAGGTCATCCACTGCCGGTGCAGCAATCGGTATTGCCGCAGTGCGGCCGATTTCATAGATGGCTGGCCGGAGCCATTGCCTGAGCGATTGTTCCCAGTAATCCAGCGGGAGCGGTGCCAGCGCTATCAATGTGGCCAGGTAGGTCGAGGTCTGATAGCCATCCCGGAATGGCAGGGCGGCGCGTTGCAGTAGCGGATGCAGCGTCAAACCGAAATTGGAGGCAATCACGAGATTGCGAGTCCAGTCTTTCTGGTCGGCATGCAGGAAACGGGCATCCAGATCGGTGGTGAAAAATACTTTTCCCTTGAAACGGCTGCGCAGCGCCTGGAGAATCAGCAGCTTGTCGTATACGTCGGAACCGACAATGCCGATAGCCTGGATTCCGCGCGCGGCGAATTGGGGGTCCCGGTCCAGCAGCGCGATTTCATCGACCAAGCGCCGCAGGTAATCATATTGACTGAGCCCCTCGGCCAGTTCGGGGGCGGCTGTATCCAGCTGGGCGCGCAGATTCTGGGCGTGGCTGTCGTCGGATTTACGCGTGGCTTTGGCGGCTGGTTTGCTGTCCAGTCCGGGCAGGGCACCATCCAGGCCCCGCAGGTAAGTGAAATTGCGCAGAGGAGACGGATGGCCATTTCTGGTCTGGCAGAGTGCGCCAAAGCTTTCCGTGAGATTTCTCGTCAGCGAACGGGCATAGGCTGAATCCCATTCGCTGATCAATACCAGCCCGTCCTGACAGGGTGCAGATGTCTGGTTGCTGAACAATGCCCACTGTTGCTCGCGATTGATCCCGCGCTGCCAAAGTTCCCATAGCAGGCTGACCGCGAGCACATCATCGGTGCCTATCGTGCGGATAATGCGTTTGCCGGTCAGCAGCTGCTGGAAATGCTCACTTCTGTAGGAAAAGCAACGCCAGGAGGCGAAGCGCCTGCCGGTCAATATTTCCTGGCCGGATGCTTCGGATAGAACGCAATTATCAATGGTCGCGGTTGGCGAGAAAATCTTGATGGGTTTTTCGGAGGCGTCATCGAGCTTGCCGGTATGGTCGCTGAGGGCCAGCAGCATGGCCGATCCGGCTGGGCCGATGAGGGACAATTCGCCGAAATGCGCGGGCAATTCTTCGAAAACCAGATTGGGCGCATACAGGCTTTCATTGAGCCACAGCAGCAATACCTTGGCATCGGTGTTTTTATGATTGAACCATTCGAATGGGATGGTCAGGTGTTTCTCGCGCTGAATGGCCGGGGCATGCATCGGGGACGGTTCGGATTGTCGCCAGGGTAGCCGCAAATAGCCGATTGCATTGGAAGACTCTGGATAAAAATCATGAAAGCCGAGCGCGGAGATGACGGCGTAGCGGGTGCGCCGCCGGCTTTCTGCCGATTCCGCGTAGGAATCACCAAAGACGCTGACGGCTAATACTTTGATATCCACCGATTGCGAGCGCAGCGTTTCCAGTTTGGCTTGCAGCGCAGCAGGGGTGGAAGCGCCATCGGGTTGGCCGGTCAGAGGTTGCGCCGAACTGGTCGGACGCGCCAGTTGCTTTTCATGTTCTTCGATGGCGGCGAACGGATCCTGCCAGAGCCGGGCTTCGACGTTTTGCTCGCCAATCGGCACGAATTTGACCCGTTCGGTGGCTGCTGGGCGGGAGCTTTCCAGCGGAATATTTTTGACCAGCATGCCACCTGCCAGCAGAACCAGCATGATGAAGGGGAGCGGGTTGATCCATGCACTTTTCTGGGGCTCGTTATCCATATTCATCGGCATAAATTGGCCCTCCGTGAGTATTTCCGGCATTCGCTGGCAGCCTGTCTGTCAATATCATACCCCAACCCCGCAAAGTGACAAGGTTGGTCGTAGCGGCAGTGAAGGATCGGTATGCATGAGGGGGTGCGGCAATATGTCGCATTTTCTTCCGGGGCAGACCATTCTAAAATCCGATCCGTGCGAATGGCTGTGCTGTCGATAGCCATTTTTTACAGATGCTGATTTTCTCGGGGAGTATTCAGTCTGTTTGCCTCGAATATCGCTTTGCCCAAGGCGCAATATCTTCCACTTTTCTTTGTTGACTGCTGCCGATGAAATTCACGCTGCCAGGGTTTGCCCGTTCACGTTCAATAACGACTGTTTTCACCTTTTTGTTGTTCCAGAATGCTTGGGCCGGCGCATCACAGGCCGCAGACGCGGCTATTGAGCTGGAACGGATGGAGATTCATGGCGAGATCATCCGGCCCAATATGACGGGTGTTTTGCCCGAGCTCGGTGGAATCAACGATGCGGCGATGTTGTTGCAGCGTGTCCCGGGTGGCAATGTGAGCGGGCTTGGACCATTGTCCGGTATCGCGCAATACCGAGGCATGTGCGGCGATCGCATCAATGTGGATTTCAAGGGAATGAACTATAAGTCAGCCTGCGTGAATGCCATGGATGCGCCATTGAGTCATGTGCCCGCGGCAATGACCAGTTTGTTGAAGGTCTATCGGGGCATCGCGCCCGTCAGCAGTGGCATTGAAACCATCGGTGGCGCCATCATTCATTCAGGAAACCAAGCGGCCGGAATTTACCGAAGCGGGGGAGCCACTGGAATGGGCCGGCAAGTTCTCGGGCGGTTTCAACCGGGTCAACAATGGCCGCTATGGCGCTCTCTACAATGGGATTGCGACCGAGCAGCATCGTTTGCATGTCTACGGCAGCAAGGAAACCGGGGATGATTTCAAATTTCCCGGTGGAAGAAATATTCCGACCCGGCATGATCGCGAAGCAGCGGAAGTGGGTTATGGTTTTCGTCACGAGGCGCATGTGCTTGATGTCGACTTCAACTACAACTTCACGCGCCCGACCGGTACTCCGGCGCTGCCCATGGATATCATCATGACCGAGGGCGGGGTGTTGACAGCTGGCTATCGGGGCAGAATCGGGGATGAGGTTGGAATCAAGGCGGCTTTCAATTACCAGGATGTTCGTCACACGATGGATAATTTCAGCATCAGACGGACACCCGCCACGGGCAAGCGCTTTTCCAGGAATACCGCAGATGGATTCGGTTACCGGCTGATGATCGATTTTCCCTTGCTCGGAGGCAGGACCACGGTCGGTGTAGATGGCGACAATGCCACCCACAATGCGACCATTACGAATCCTGATGCGCCAGCGTTTTTTATCAAGAATTTCAATGATGCGCAACGCGACCGTTACGGCTTCTTCGGTGAATATGCGCTGTCACCCTTGCAAGATTGGACGATCGAGCTGGGTGCCCGGGTCAATTACATTGTGATGAACAGCGGGCGGGCCGATACCCATTTCCAGACTGCGCCATGGCGCGCGCTGGTCGACAACTTCAACAACCGGAGCCGTTCGAGAAACGACGTCAATTATGACCTGACCGGAATCGTGCGCCATCATTTATCCGAAAGCCTGGAAATAGAATTGGGCTTTGCCCGCAAGACCCGCTCACCCAGCTACCAGCAGCGCTTTCTATGGGCGCCGTTGGATGCTACGGGAGGACTGGCCGATGGCTTCCTGTACATCGGCAACCTGGATCTTAAGCCGGAAACATCCTATCAGGGCGAATTGGGCCTGACCTGGCGCCAGGGCACTTTCTATGCTGCCCCGCGCGCTTTTTATCGATATGTGAATAATTATATTCAGGGTATCCCCACCAGCAATCCCAACGCGCTCGCAATCGCGGGCGCTCAACAGCGGCCCTTGCTGCAATATGCCAATATCGATGCCATATTGTACGGCGGCGATGTCGAGGCGGGTTTCAGGTTCCTCAATCATTGGCGGGTGGATGGAACACTCAGCTATGTCCGAGGCCAGCGCGACGATGCCAAGGACAATCTTTACCGTATTGCGCCGCTCAATGGCCTGCTGTCGTTGTTCTACGAATCGACAAAATGGACGCTGGGGACCGAAGTCGTGGGTTACTGGCGGCAGAGAAAGGTATCGAAATTCAATGATGAACCTACAACGGCGGGGTATGCATTATGGCATATCCGTAGCCAGGTGGAAGTTATCAGAGGCCTGCAAGTGGGTGCGGGAGTGGAAAACTTGCTCAACAAGGACTATCGGGTGCATCTGAATGGTTTGAATCGCGCGCTTGACAATGTGGCGAGCGGTATCGGCATCGGAGAACGCCTGCCGGGCATCGGCAGAAATTTCTATGTCACGATGAATTATGAGTGGTAGCCGTGATCTGATTTGATGACTCATGATTCAGGGTATGTTGCATGATTGTGCCATTGGTGGCGGGTCACTGGCATCGCGGCTGGTCGGTGCGCAAGCGCACCCTGCGGGGAAATCGGTAATTGAATGATGGGCGTAGGGTGCGCTTGCGCACCATGAAACGTAAGAGGAATGATTCCGGGCGTGGGTCATTTGATTGCGAATTTGCCTGTGTGGGCCTGCGAACAGACCAGACTACAAAAAAGCTTAGATGTATAGGGAAATTTTCTTGATGAGAGCTATTCGAATGTGCAAGTTCAAGCTACGGTTGCTGCTGGTCAGCACCTTGTTATTGACTACATCGGCCTGGGGGCAGGCCACGGTCGAGCGGGCATTGAGGGAACAGCAATCCGCCCAGCAGCAGAGCAGTCAAATACAACTGCGCATCGACAAGCTGGATGACCAGACGCAGGCGTTGCTGGAGGAATATCGGCAGAGCGTGATTCGGCTGGAGGACTTGGCTGCTTACAACACCCAGATGGAGCGTTTGATCGCCGATCAAAAAGATGAAATCCATAAAAAAGAAACCCAGCTGCGTGATATTGCCGAAATACAGCAGCGGATCGTGCCTTTTCTGCAGCGGATGGTGGATATACTGATGCAATTTGTAGCACTGGACACGCCATTTTTACCCGTCGAACGGCAACAGCGCTTGCAGCAATTGTCCCAATTGATCCACCGGTCTGACTTGTCCATTCCCGACAAATACCGGCGCATCATGGAAGCCTATCGGATCGAAGCGGAATATGGACATACGCTGGAAGCCTATCAGGGTACCCTGGATGCCGAAGGCGAGTCGCGTTCGGTCGAATTTCTGAGGCTGGGGCGTGTCGGTTTGTATTATCTGACCCTCAGAGGGGATGAAGGCGGCTACTGGCAGCCATCGGACAGGCAATGGGTGCCACTGGATGCGTCGTTGCGCGAGTCGCTCGATAAGGCCATGCGTGTGGCCAAGAAACAGACGCCGCCCGATCTCATTATTTTGCCGATTGCGGCACCGGAGGTGAAACCATGAAATGGTTGAGACTGGCAGTGGTGACAATCTGCGTGGTGCTGAGCCAGCCCGCGCTGGCAGCGGCCACGCTGGATGAATTGGTCGCCAGAGTGCGCGAGGAAAGCGGCAAGGATATCCGCTTCGATCAAGCCCGTGAAACCCGGTTTATTCAGGAACGAGATCAGCAACAAGCCAAACTCAAGGTTTTGCGCAACGAGTTGGCGGACAGCAATAAAAAAGCCGATGCTTATCGCAATACCTATCAGGCCAACGAGACCCGGCTGACCGAGTTGGATGGGCAGATTGCGTCACAGGCGGGCGAACTGAATGATTTGTTTGCAATGGTGCAGCAAAATGCGGCTGAAATCGGCTCGTTGCTGGAACGCTCGATGATTTCTGCCCAATTTCCCGAACGGGGGGCAATCCTGACCAGAGTCATTCAGCAGGAATCTTCGGTCTCGATGGAAACCTTGCAGAATCTATGGTTGATGCTGATCCATGAAATGCATCAGACGGGCAAGGTGACGCGCTTTAGTAGCCCGGTCATCACTCTGGACGGTGAAGAAAAAACGCAGACCGTTACCCGGATCGGGGCATTCAATGCTGTTGCCGATGGCAAATTTTTACGCTTTTTGCCAGACAGTCTCAAGCTGGTCGAGCTGGCCCGGCAACCGGCCGCCCGTCATCAAAACATGGCGCAGGCACTGGAACAGGCTGAGGAAGGCTGGCGTGCGATGGCGGTCGATCCCTCAAAGGGAGCGATTTTGTCATTGCTGGTTCAGTCTCCCGGTTTTATCGAACGGGTCAATCAAAGCGGCGCGATTGGTTATCTGATTCTGATTATCGGGGTGACTGGGGTGCTGATCGTGCTGTGGCGGGGACTGTTTCTGGGTGCCACCTGGTATCGGATCAAACAGTAATTGGCGTGCGAGGAAAATCTTGATAACAACCCACTGGGCCGGCTCAGGAGTGGTATTCAGGCTGTCAGGGCCAAAAGCAGCGAGGTGTTGGCAACGCGGCTGGATGAAGCGGTCAGCCAGGAAACCAGCCGCCTGTTTTTTGGATTGACTGCCCTGACGGTGTTTGCGGCGGTCACACCGTTGATGGGCTTGCTTGGCACGGTGATCGGCATGATCGAAACGTTTCAGTCGATCTCACTGTTTGGGACCGGCGATCCCAAGTTGATGGCTGGCGGGATATCCTATGCTTTGGTAACGACCCAGCTCGGTTTGGCGGTTGCCATTCCGTTGCTGTTGCTGCAAAGTCTTTTGCATGCCCAGGCGAACCGGATTGTTGAAATTCTCGATCAACAAAGTGCGCGTTTGTACGAGCAATATGATCAGTATGACCAGACTTTACTGGAGCACTGAGCGGGATGGAAAAGATACTGAGTTTTTTCGATCAAGGTGGAAGCTTGCTATGGGCGATCCTGGCCGTGTCGATGCTGATGTGGACATTGATTATCGAGCGCTACTGGTTCTTTTATTTTCAATTGCCGCAGCTGCAGGCAGAACTGCTCGGCCAGTGGCGCAACCGTTCACCATCCAGACGCATGAGCGAGCAGCGGCTGAAGCACAGTCTGATTGCGCGCTATCTTGCACAGGCGCTGCGGGGATTGAAAGCGGTCGATGTCTTGACCAATATTCTGCCGTTGCTGGGGCTGCTGGGTACTGTGTCCGGCATGATCAAGGTTTTCGAAGTGATCAATGTGTTTGGTGCGGGCAATGCGCGCGGCATGGCAGCCGGCATTTCGGAAGCGCTGATTACGACCATGGCTGGATTGATCACAGCCTTGTCCGGCTATTTTTTTGCGGCCAATCTTGAGTTTCGCGCTCGTTCAGCCCATGAGCAATTCAACACCTTTTTAACTGACCGATGAGCGCATGACCATGCAACGCCGACATACCCGCCCTGCGGGCTCAGGTGCCGGACTCAATGTCACGCCCCTGATCGATATGGTTTTTATTTTGCTGATCTTCTTTGCGGTCAATTCATCCTTTGTCAAGGAAACCGGCGTCGAAGTCGATCGGCCGACTGCACAAACTGCCGAACGCCAGGATCAGGCCGGTATTTTGATCGCTGTCACCCAGAATGGCGAGGTCTGGATTGAGCAACAGCAGATCGATCTACGGGCGGTGCGGGGCCATGTCGAACGCTTGCATGCCGAGTCGCCGGAAGCTTCGGCCCTGATTCTTGCCGACAAGCGTTCGGAGACCGGCATTGTCATGCAAGTGCTTGATCAGGCGCGCTTGGCGGGAATCGCTCGCGTCGCGGTTGCCGCCACCGAGGAACCATGAAATTTGGATTGACGCTGCTGGCGGCATGCGTGATTAACTTGCTGTTGTTCTGGTTCATGATACAAATGGTGACTGCTGAACAGGACAGGAAGTGGATCGCTACCACCGATGCGCAATTTTTTGATTTTGTCCGGCCGCGCCCAAAGCAGGAAGCGGTACCCAGAGCACGGAAAGCCGCGCCACCCGAACCTCAGCCACCGGTATCGCTGTCTGAGCCCTTGCCACAGCCAGCGGCGCCCACTGAGGATTTGCGCGCCTTGCCCTTGCCGGTGCCGGCATTGAAAATCGATCTGCCGAGCATGCGCCCCCATATGGCTGCGGGCCCGTCCTTGCCTGCTGTGGTCGGAAGCGGCCGGAGTAAAACTGGTGCCCTGGCCAGTATTCCAGGCACTGGAATGGGGGTGCCCTCCGCGCCGGCTTTCATTATGGCGGATGAGTTGACAGCTATCGCGCGCAGTCAGCCGGCCTACCCCGAGCCATTGCGCTTGCGCCGGGTGGAAGGTGAGGTGCTGGTGGAATTCATCGTCGACAAGGAGGGAAAAGTGAATGACCCGATTGTGATTAACAGCAGCCCTGCGGGTGCGTTTGACCGGGTCGCGGTGCGTGCGGTGCGCAGCTGGCGTTTTCAGCCGCGCCGCGATGATCAGGGTAACCCGGTCGATGTCCGGGTGCGGCAGGTCTTTACTTTCAGTTTGAGTAGATGAAACGGCTGACTTTACTGGCTGGCGCGCGCATGATTGCGCTGGCGATACTGGTGCAGGTTTACACTGCCCCGGCTTGGTCGCAGGAAAACGGGGTCAGCAATGCGACCTTTCAGGTATTGCAGCAGGCCGATGCTTTTCTGCGTCAGGGGCAGGCCGAACGTGCCCGCCAGGCGCTCAGCGGATTGCAGGATCGAATCAAGGACAATGCTTACGAGCAAGCGGTGGTGCTGCAATATCTGGCCTATGCCCATGCCGGATCGGACAACCCGCGCGCTGCGCTAGGCGCGGCTTTGGAGGCGATAAAGTCCGGATTGCTGGACGATGATGCGGTGCATGGGTTGCATGCGCTCGCGGGCCAGGCAGCCTTCTATCTGGAAGACTACCGGGCAAGCATCGATCACCTCGCGCAATGGTTGCAACAAGCTTCTGCAGTGGATGCGGATGTTTATTATATGGCCGGCTATGCGGCCTACCGCGCCAACAGGCCCGATACAGCGATTGTGTATCTCGAGCAGGCAACAGCCTTGCACAAAGCACCGTCACCGGCCATTATCCAGCTGTTGCTGTCGTTGTATATTGACCGCAAGGCGTATGCAAAGGCCGAGCCCTTGGTTAAAAGACTGATAGCGGATGCTCCGCAAACACGCGAATGGTGGCTTTATCTGAGCAGCCTGTACGCGCATCAGAACCGTTATGACCAGGCGCTGGCTACCATGATGCTGGCCTACTATGCCGGCCAGGCCAAGCAGAGCGATATCCTGCAGTTAGTCAGGCTCAACGCGCAACAGGGTCTGCCCGCCAAGGCGGCCCGTTTGCTGGAAACCGAGATGGCCAATCAACGGCTGGTCCGCAATTACGAGCATCTTAAATTGTTGTACAGTTGCTGGCGGCTGGCCCGTGAAAATGGCCAGGCTGCCCAGGTGCTGGCGGAAGCGGCGGTTCTGGCACCGAATGGGGAGGATTTTCTGATGTTGGGCCGCCTGTCCATGCAACGCAACGACTGGCGCTCTGCGAAAACACATTTTCAGCAGGGTCTGCGCAAGGGTGGCCTGAGACGCGTGCATCAGGCGCGTTTGTGGTTGGGTATTGCCGCTTTCAAAACAGATGATGCGGCTTTGGCACGGCAAGTGCTGGAGCCGCTGCTGGAAGTGGAAAATGTCAAGCATGAAGCGAGTTATTGGTTGAAGCGGATAGACCGTCCAAAATATACGCACATGTATCAGCATTCGGTCGAGATTTCAAGAATGTGATGGGCATCCGTCCCGCCGCTATTTTATAAAACTTGGCTTTTGTGATACAAAGAGCGGGTCGGTTTGTGATGCCCGCTTGTTAAGGTACCTCTAAGCCAGATGGCGGCGCTGTCATCGGGCCCAGGCGCCGCATACTCCAGCTCGTTCAGCTGATTCCGGGTGGCATGGAAAGCTGACAAACCGCAGGCAGGTCAATTTTGTCACGCAAACGATACCGCAGCAGGAACCCTCATGCCCAAAGCCATTATCCGCCATACTCGGACAGACGACATTCCGGCGCTCGTCGCGCTGCAGAAAAAATCCTATCCGCCAAGTATGCCGCCGTGGTCACCGACCAAATTCGAGCATCAGATCGAGATCTTTCCCCAGGGACAGATTGTAGCCGAGCGTGACGGCTGTATCGTCGGCTGTGCGAGCTCCCTGATTGTGGCCTGGGACGACTGGTGCGATGCGCATACCTGGAAAGAAATCACCGCTTCGGGCACTTTCGACAACCATAATCCGGAAGGCCGGACGCTTTATGGTGCCGAGGTGTTTGTCGATCCCGATATACGCGGCGCAGGCCTCGGGCATGCGCTTTACGAGGGGCGGCGCGAGCTGTGCCGCGCGATGAATCTGCGGCGCATCATCGCCTGCGGCCGTCTGCCGGGTTATCACGTGCACGCAGCCGAAATGAGTGCCGAGGACTACGCCAAGCGCGTGGTATGGGGTGATTTTCACGACCCGGTGCTCGGTTTTCAGTTGCACGAAGGTTTCGACTATTGCGGCGTGATCGAAGGCTATTTGCCCGAGGATAGAGAATCCGGCGGTAATGCTTCGCTGATTGTCTGGCGCAATCCGGACTATGACCCCGACAAACCTACTCTTATCCCCGAGGAGGATATTCTATGATAGTCAGAATCGCTGCTGTACAGTATCTGCTGCGGCAGATCCACGATTGGTCGGGGTTTGAGAACCAAGTGCGCTTCGTCATGCAGGCTGCGGGTGGTTACCGCCCGCATTTCGTGCTGTTGCCCGAGATTTTTACCACTCAGCTGCTGTCCTTCATGGATACGCGCGAGTTGCTGAATGCTGTGCGCAACATGCATGACTACACGGGCCGCTATGTTGAGCTGATGCGGGAGCTGGCCCAGTACTGGCGGGTTTTTCTGATCGGTGGCAGCCACCCGACGCTGCGCGATGGCCAGCTCTACAATACCGCCTATCTGTTCACCCCGGATGGCGAGGTGCATGAGCAGGACAAGATCCACCGCACCCGCTGGGAGCGCGAAATGTGGGATACCGCTGCTGGCGACCAGCTGTATCTGTTCAATACCCCCTATGGCAAGATCGCCATCCTGATCTGCTATGACATCGAATTTCCCGAGCTCGCGCGCATGGTATGCGAGGCGGGTGCCGATATCCTGTTCGTGCCCTCATGCACGGACGACCGCCAGGGCTTTCTGCGGGTGCGCTATTGCTGTCATGCGCGCGCAATCGAAAACCAGGTCTATGTGGCGATGACCAGCACCGTGGGCAATCTGCCTGTCGAGGGGCTGGGCGTGCATTACGGTCAGGCAAGCATCATCACGCCATCGGATTTTCCCTTCTCGCGCGACGGCATCGCCGCCGAGGGCACGCCCAATGTGGAGCAGATCATCATCGCCGATATTAATCTCGACGACTTGACCCAGAACCGTGTCAACGGTACCACGATTCCGCTTTATGACAAACGTCATGACGTATATGACAATGAAGTCGTAATTACGCCTATCAAGTAAAATTTCTCGCCGCCCATGTTTCATCAGGACCCGTCACGATGTCGATGAACGCCTTTCATGCCCGCAGCCGGCGCCCGCACTCCAAGCCTGGGCAGACGCGCAAGGCAGTCGAGCGCCCGCAGGGCCGGCAGCGGGCCGATGCGCTGCTGGTGGCGCGTGCACTGGCGCCATCGCGCAGCCGCGCCCGGCAGTTGATCGAGGCCGGTTCGGTGCATGCCGACGGTATGCTGGTGACCAGGCCGGGACAACTATTGCCTGAAGGTGTGGTGCTTGCTGTTGTCGTTGAATGAGATCAATTGAGTAGAACAGTCGCTTGCAGCTGAGATGACTGGTTGCCATGACAGCGTGTAGGGTGCGCCCACGCACCCTACAACCGTTAACGGATTATCCTGCACTTCATACATCCCACTGAAAATCGTAGAGAGGTAAAATCCGGATCAATCCAGCTTGCTGTCGAGGCCATTTTCGGCGATCTCCGCTGCGCGCAGCAATGCCTTGGCTTTGTTCTGGGTTTCGATCCATTCATTCTGGGGAATCGAGTCCGCGACAATGCCCGCGCCCGCTTGTACATGCAGGACGCCATCCTTGATGACCCCGGTGCGGATCGCGATGGCGAGATCCATGTCGCCATCGAAGCCCAAATAGCCGACTGCGCCGGCGTAGATGCCGCGCTTGGAGATTTCCAGTTCGTCGATGATTTCCATCGCCCTGACTTTGGGCGCGCCGCTGACTGTGCCGGCCGGGAAAGTGGCGCGCAAGACATCGATGGCGTTCAGACCGGGTTTGAGCTTGCCTTCGACGTTGGAAACAATATGCATGACATGAGAGTAATATTCTATCTGCATGTTTTCGGTGACTTTTACGCTGCCAGTCTGGGCTACCCGGCCGACATCATTGCGCCCCAGGTCCATCAGCATGATGTGCTCGGCCCGCTCCTTGGGGTCAGCCAGCAGCTCGGCTGCCAGTGCCCGGTCTTCCTCTGTGTCGCGGCCGCGTGGGCGGGTGCCGGCAATCGGACGCACCGTCACGGTGTCTTTTTCCAGTCTGACCAGGATTTCCGGCGAAGCGCCCACGACATGAAAATCACCTAGATGATAATAGAACATGTAGGGTGAGGGATTGAGGCTGCGCAGCGCGCGATACAATGCCAGTGGCGATGCCGAGTAGGGCTTGCTGGTGCGCTGCGACAGCACGACCTGCATGATGTCGCCCTCGACGATGTAGCGTTTGGCCTTTTCAACCGCGGCCAGAAAACCGTTTTCCGGGAATTCACAGACGGCCACGGCCGACGGGCTGGGTTGCTCGACGGGAATCGGCAGGGATGCCCGCAATTTTTGCAGCAATTCCTTCAGGCGCTTTACCCCCGACTGGTAGGCATCGCTTGCGGCAGGATCCCTGTAGACGATCAGATAGAGCTTGCCGGAGAGATTGTCCATGACAACCAATTCTTCCGAGAGCAGCAGCAGGATATCCGGTGTGTGCAAGGTGTCTGGCCTTGCATGGCCAGCCAGCCTCGGCTCGATATAGCGCACGGTATCGTAAGCAAAATAACCGGCCAGGCCGCCAACAAAGCGTGGCAATCCGGCATAAGGTGCAACCTTGAACCGGGTCAGGAAATCGCCTATGAAGTCCAGGGCATTATCGGTGTCGAACTCGCTCGTTTCGTTGTCCGAAATGATGTATATGTGATTGACATAAACTTCCAGACGGGTTTTTGCCGGCAGGCCGATGATGGAATAGCGCCCGAATCGCTCACCGCCCAACACCGATTCCAACAAATAGGAGTAGGGCTGGTTGGCCAGTTTGAGGTAGACGGAAAGCGGTGTGTCTAAATCAGCAAAGGTCTCCAGCACCAGGGGAATGCGGTTGTAGCCTTGTGCGGCGAGCGTGTTGAAGTCGCTTTCAGTGACATATCGATCCATAAGTGCAAGGCAATGGAAATGTTAGGGTTGATGTGGCCGGATCGCTTACCTGGCCGGTCAGGCTGGCAGGCGATCCTGCAGACATGATTTCATGCTTGATGGACGATCAACTTGGAGGCGTCGAGAATCGAATCGACCACTGCATCACAATCGAGTTCATGGACATCGCGTCCTTCGTTATAGCCGTAGGGCACGCAGAAAATATGGCAGCCGGCCGCGCGTGCGGCGATGGCGTCATTCAGCGAGTCGCCAATCAGCAGCGCTGCATCGGGTGTAATGCCGAAATGTTTGCATGCATGCAGCAGCGGGAGCGGATCCGGCTTCTTCCTGGGCAAGCTGTCACCGGACAGCACGAGTTCGAAATAATCCAGCAGGCCCGTCGCGCGCAGCAGCGGCAGGGTGAACGCTTCGGCCTTGTTGGTGATGCAGACCAGGCGATAGCCATCCTGCCGGAGTTGATTGAGTCCATCGACCACGCCCGGGTAGGGACGGGTATGCACATGCAGGTGCTTTGCGTAACAGCGCTCGTAAATGGGTAGGGCCTGCGCGAACAATGCAGGATCCGGCTCGCCATCCAGGCTGTTGGTCAATGTGCGCTTGACCAGTTTGGGCACGCCTTTGCCGATAAAAGTTTGAATGGTCGCTGCCGGCAATGTGTCCATGCTCAGCGCCTGCAACATTTCATTGGCAGCCAGTGCGAGGTCCTGCGCGGTATCCAGCAAGGTGCCATCCAGATCGATGACAACCGCCTTGAGCGGAAGCGGGAACATGACCTGGAGAGACGGTTGTAGATTGTTATGGTTCATAAGGTTGACGAATCCGGATTAAGCCACTTTGGCCAGTTCAGCCCGCATGGCGGCGATGACACTATCGTAGCGGTGCGGATCACTGTCCTTGCCCGCGCCATAAATGGCCGATCCGGCTACAAAGGTATCCGCGCCGGCGCGCGCGATTTCAGCGATGTTGTCCACTTTTACGCCGCCATCGATTTCCAGCAGAATGTCGCGGCCGCTTGCATCGATGCGCTCTCTCGTCAGGCGCAATTTGTTCAACGCTTCAGGAATGAAAGCCTGACCACCAAAACCGGGGTTGACCGACATGATCAGGATCAGGTCGAGCTTGTCCAGCACATGGTCAAGATAGGATAGCGGTGTGGCCGGGTTGAAAACCAGGCCTGCCTTGCATCCCTGTTCCTTGATGAGCCCGATCGTGCGATCAATATGCCGGGATGCCTCCGGATGGAAGGAAATGATATTGGCGCCCGCTTTGGCGAAATCAGGGATGATGCGATCGACAGGCTCAACCATCAGATGGACATCGATGATGGCATCGGTCAGCGGACGGATGGCTTCGCATACCAGGGGGCCAATCGTCAGATTGGGAACATAATGATTGTCCATGACGTCGAAGTGAATGATGTCGGCACCTGCTGCCAGAACCTGGGTCACCTCTTCACCGAGCTTGGCGAAATTGGCCGAAAGAATACTAGGAGCAATACGATACATAATTTCTAGCCTCCGGGAAAAATACCGCATTTTAACCGCAAATGTGTGTGTGACGGAAATAATCCTGGCTAGTTGCGCTGAGCAGCGTGTGCCGGTCATGAAATAGATAACCACGAATGGACACGAATAAACACGAATGGTGTGGGTGGGTTTGTGGGGCGGTGGCTTGGCCATTCTAAGAGAGTGGGATTCGGATGGCTGCGGCCCGTCGGCGCCTGCATCCATTCGCGGATGCAATGAATCGCTGAATCCAGGATAATGCTACAGAGACACGGCCTGATCCATTGATTGCTTTCTTTTTTGATTACTGCAAAAATTTGTCCACATGATCCCCATTCAAACCTATATGTACCGTCGCCGCCGCTTGCTGGCACAGATGCAGCGGGGGGTGGCGGTGATTCCCACCGCTTCCGAGAAGCTGCGCAACCGGGATGCGCATTATCCCTATCGCTTCGATAGCGATTTTTATTACCTGACCGGGTTTCGCGAGCCTGATGCGGTGCTGGTGTTGATTGCCGCCGAGGACGAATCGGCTTCCCGGCAGATTTTGTTTTGCCGGGACAAGGATCCCGAGCGGGAAATCTGGGATGGTTTCCGGCATGGTCCGCAAGCCGCCCAGGAAATGTTCGGTTTCGATGCCGCGCATGCCATCAGTACGCTCGATGCACTTGCTGTGGAATTCCTGGCCGATCAGCCGGCCGTGTTTCATGCGATGGGGCAGGATCCAGCTTGGGATCAGCGGATAGTTGGCTGGATCAACCAGGTGCGCGGGCAGATTAGAAAAGGTGTGGCGGCACCGACTGAAATTCGTGATGTGCGGGCTCTCGTGGACGAAATGCGTTTAATCAAGGACGATTATGAACTGGCCGTGATGCGCGAGGCGGCCAGGATCTCGTGCCAGGCACACAGGCGCGCCATGCGCGCGGCATGCCCCGGCAAGCACGAATACGAGATCGAAGCCGAGCTGCTGCATGAATTTCGCCGGCAGGGCGCCCAGGCGCCGGCTTATGCACCGATTGTGGCCGGTGGAACGAATGCCTGCACGCTGCACTATGTCGACAATCATTCGCTGCTGCAAGCGGGCGATTTGTTGCTGATCGATGCCGGCTGTGAGTATGATGGCTATGCAGCCGATATTACCCGCACTTTTCCGGTCAATGGCCGGTTCTCTGGCCCTCAGAAAGCCATCTACGAGTTGGTTTTGGCTGCCCAGGCGGCGGCAATCGATGCCGTGCAACCGGGGAACAGCTGGGATGCGCCCCACCAAGCGGCACTGCGCGTCCTGATACAGGGATTTATCGATCTGGGCTTGTGTCACGGCAGCCTGGATGCCGTGATGGAGTCGGAAGCCTACAAACAATTCTATATGCATCGCACCGGGCATTGGCTGGGGCTGGATGTGCACGATGCGGGGGAATACAAGCAAGCAGGCCAATGGCGTCATTTGGTGCCAGGGATGACCTTGACGGTTGAACCGGGTTGCTATATTCGGCCTGCGGAAGGGGTGCCGGCCCATTTCTGGGATATCGGTGTGAGGATTGAAGACGATGTCGCCGTGACATCGGCCGGCCATGAAATACTGACACAGGCAGCGCCCAAAAGCATTGCCGAAATAGAGGAGTGGATGCAATGCACGACGATTACAGAAAAATAATTATCAGACGAGTTATATACGATAAGCAGGGGTACGCACAAGACGATCGGCCACCGGGTGCTTCCCCGGTCAATCGCTGGGCATTTTATTTGACACTGATACCGGTGGCCATTGTGGTGGTGGTGCTGGGTGCGTTCTTTTTCTCGATTGTGCTGGCGCTGTTCGTGGCGGTGGCGGCAGTTGTCGGTGCGCGGCTGTGGTGGCTGCGGCGCAAGCTTCGCCGCTCGATGCAGGCCCAGGGTGAAGATGGCGAGATTATCGAAGATGCGGAAATTATCGAAATCAAGGAAGACCACAAAAGCCACGGACGCCACTGATCGAGCTGGGCAAGCAGAATCATTTCCTGGATAGGCGTGACGCTGGCTGGTCCGAACGACAGCCAAACTGTTTCTATTGAGTGATCAACAGGCCTGCTGCACGATATCTCTGAGCAGGCCGAGCTTGCCATGAAAAAAATGTTCGGCGCCGGGAACCACTGTGACCGGCAACTTCTGAGGTGCGGCCCAGTTCAGGACGGTTTGGAGGGGCACGATTGGGTCACGGTCGCCCTGAATGATCACGACTTGCCTGGCATGCGTGCCAACAGGCGGTGCATGCAGCCGTTCCACCGAAGGCGCGACCAGTACCAGCGTTTGCGGATTCAGCTGTTGCGCGGCATGCACCTGGACGCCGCCGCCAAATGAGAATCCTGCCAGCAGCAAAGGTGTGTTGCCCAATTCGGCGGCGTAACGCTCGCGCATGGCTTGCGTGACGGCAATCACATCCTCGACCTCGCCCTGGCCTGCTCCGTATTGGCCTTCACTGTTGCCGACACCCCGGAAATTGAATTTCACGGTGAGGTATTGCCGCGCGTGGAAGGCCTTGCTCAGGATATAGACGATCTTGTTGTGCATGCTGCCATGATGCAGCGGGTGCGGATGGGCCACCACCGCCAAGCCACGCCAGGGCGCTTCAGGGCACGTGACGATAGCTTCCAGCCGGCCTGCCGGACCGGGGATGAATAATTTCTGCTCCGGGTTCATCGAAGAGGGGAGGCTGGCCAGTGCGGGCTCAAATCTTCAAACGTTCAACGACTTGTCCGTTCTGGAGGTGTGATTCGATGATTTCATCGATATCCTCCTGGTCCACATAGGTGTACCAGACTTCCTCTGGATAGACCACGATCACCGGCCCTTCGTTGCAGCGGTCGAGGCAACCGGCATTGTTGATGCGTACCTTGCTTCGGCCACTCAGTCCGAGCGCCTTGATGCGCGACTTGGCGTAATCGCGCATGGCCTGGGCTTGAAAATCATTACAACAGGGCTCCCCATTTGAGCGCTGGTTGACACAAAAGAAGACATGATGCCGATAGTATGTCATGGATTTTTTCTTGGTTGGCTTGTGCGAAGTGACATTGGGTATATTCAGCGGCCTGGGTGCCGTGGAACGCAAGTGTTCCGGTAGCGATTACTGGGTTTATCTAAAATGCGCCCGCAATTTGCCATCCGCCGGTTCTAAAAATAAATATTGGTCAACAGCAACGCCGCAATCAACGCCGCGAGCAAAGCCAGCAGCTTGCTTTGCCGTTTTTCCTGCGCGACCAGCTCGGTGAGTTTTTCTTCCAGATTTTGGGAGCGTTCCTGACCTAGATTATAGTGAATCAGGCGCGGGAACTGCGGCAATATGGTCGCCCAGTTGGGCGCCTCCTTTTGCATGTGGCTGATAAATCCGCGCATGCCGATTTGCTCATCCATCCAGCTTTCCAGAAAAGGTTTGGCCGTTTTCCAGAGGTCGAGATCCGGGTCCAGATCGCGCCCCAGTCCCTCGACATTCAGCAGCGTTTTTTGCAGCAATACCAGCTGGGGCTGGATTTCCACGTTGAATTGGCGCGAGGCCTGGAACAAACGCAGCAAGATGCGGCCGAAATAAATTTCCTTTAAGGGACGGTCGAAGATGGGTTCGCACACAGCCCGGATTGCCGCCTCGAAATCATCCACGCGTGTGTTTCTTGGGGCCCAGCCCGCTTCGATATGCGCCTGTGCCACACGGCGGTAATCACGGCGAAAGAATGCCAGAAAATTTTGTGCCAGATAGTTCTTGTCCTGGTCGCTCAGCGACCCCATGATGCCGAAATCCACTGCGATGTAGCGGCCATCATCGCCAACGAAAATATTGCCGGGGTGCATGTCGGCATGGAAATAACCATCGCGGAAAACCTGTGTGAAGAAAATTTCCACGCCCATGCGGGCCAGTTGAGGAATATCGATCTCTTTTTCGCGCAACGTGGCAACATGACTGATTGGTGTGCCGATGACACGCTCCATGACCATGACTTCCGGATGGCAGTAATCCCAGTAAACCTCGGGTACCAGCAGCAACGGTGAATTCAGGAAATTGCGGCGCAGCTGACTGCAATTGGCGGCTTCGCGGATGAGATCGAGTTCATCTTCCAAATGGCGGGCGAATTCCGAGACCACTTCGCGCAGTTTCAGACGCTTGCCATCTGGCCAAATGGATTCCAGCAGCCAGGCGCCGGTTTCCATCAGCGCAACATCATGATGAATGACCGGCGCGATGTCGGGCCGCAGAATTTTGACCGCTGCCCGAGTGCCGTCCTGCAGGACCGCGTAATGCACCTGTGCGACGGATGCACTCGCTACCGGTTTGCTTTCGAACTCCAGAAATACTTCGTAGACGGATCGGCCATAAACGGTTTCCAGCAGCTTGATCGCTTGTTCCGATGGAAAGGGAGGCACACGATCCTGCAGCCAGGCCAGTTCATCGGCAAAATCCTGCGCCAGCAGATCGCGGCGAGTGGAGAGCATCTGGCCGAATTTGATGAAGATCGGCCCCAGCGCTTCCAGCGCCAAACGCAGCCGGACGGCACGCGGCAATTTGAGCCGCGCACGGAATGGCAACAGTAGGGAAATCGCTTTGAGCGCGCGCAGACGAGTCTGGCTGAGCAAAATTTCATCCAGGCCAAAACGGAAGGCGACCAGGATGATTTTCAGGAGGCGGAAGAAGCGCATGAATAATGGGTTGAGTCAATAAGTTTGCGGGCGATGGATCGCGTGCAGCATAACGCTATGCCACGTCATGCAAAGCTTCATCGTTGATTGGCCAAGGATAAGCGATTTGTTTCAATTTGCGGTTTGTGCGGGATAGCGAGTGCATGAACTCTTGTTTCAAGCCGCGCAACCTGCTGTTGCAGCGTCTCAGCCCCGGACGCAAGTCGCTCAAGCTGGTTTCTGCTGGCGATCACGGGTTCTTCATCAGCAAGAAATCTGGCCAGGGCCTGCGAGACATTGAGCGCACTTTGCAGATGCCAGTGCAGCAGCCCTTGTCCTACTTGAACCGCGCGGTGGGACAGGGCATCACCGATGAGCATGCTTAAATCCGCTTCGATTTCGCTGGGCAGTATTTTACCCAAGTATAACAATGTTTCCGTCAGCGTTGGATCGCCACTTAGCGAGATTTCCCGGAACGCCTGCCTGTCGTTGGCCGCAAGCCGGCCCAGTAGATCGGGTGTGAGGGTCAATGTGGCAGCGGCTGCTTCACCATGGTTTGCGGAAACGACATGGCCATCGGATTCGATCCTGAAGTTGAGGGTCAGCAAGGATTCGATCGTGAGGCGCACGGATTGCCCTGCATGGGACTGCAGGCGCTCGCGGGCCCATGCCGTTTTGTCGATCAGACGGTTGAATGAAGGGGTCAGGATATGAGTCAGCATCGAAAATTACGGTAATTACCTACAGCATATGACCATCATGCAATGACCGGCAGGGCGGTAAACCTGTTGTGCATTGCATGATCAGGATCTGACGCGGCGGTTGCCTGGCGCATTGTCGTAGCGTGCGTCAGCGTGGACAAAAACGGTCATCCATTCCTTGCCAAGCCGGTTGACGATGACTTCCGAGAGCGAAATACCCTCTTGCCGGGCAAGATCAGAGAGTATCTGCCAGGCCTGATGCGTCAGGCTGATCGTGCGATGGGGCTGGATGCGTTTCAATTGCTCTTTCTGTTCCCTGGCGGTATTGATGGCGTCTTTAATCTGCCCCCAGTGCGTTTCATTCAGCCATTTCCGGCACCAGGCATTGAGGCTGGTGGAATCGGCTTTGGCCGCGCGATATTCCTGCTCAGCGATAACGCGTTGTGATTCAACCAGGCCGAGCCACTTTGGATCCTTATCGATCTGGCTATCGATAAAGGCTACCGCCGTATTTTTATCCTGTTGCCTAATAACGTAACAACGCCCCGTCATTTTATTTTCACTACCCGGTTTTCAAATGATAAAGAAAGCTGCACCTTGCGATATTACAAGCTAACCAAAATGCTTGGCAATGCAATTTGCCTGCCCATTTTAGCGCTTAATGGCGTCCTTCTGTTCCGAAAAAACAAAACCCTACGAGAATTAACACCTGTTTATCAGTTTAATCGGTGCGATATGGGCGCTTTCCATACAGTAAGCTGTCGCGAAAATTCAGATGGGAGTCTCTATGAGTACCGATTTAGAACAGTTTTACCAGATATTTTTTGAGGAAGCCAGCGAGCTGCTGGCCGAAATGGAATCACGCTTGCTCGGATTGGATATTCAGTCGCCGGACGCGGAAGATTTGAATGCCATTTTCAGGGTGGCGCATTCCATAAAGGGGGGCGCGGGTACGTTTGGATTTACGGATATGACGGAGATGACTCACATGCTGGAATCATTGCTGGACAAATTGCGCAAAGGTGAGCTCGAAATTCGCAGCGAGATGGTCGATGCCTTCTTGGAGGCGGGAGATGTTCTAAAAAAACAGCTGGATGGGCACCGTGGCCTGGATCAGGCGAATACCGAAGAAGTGGCAGCAGTCGCTCAGAAATTGAAACTGTTGATGGCGGAAACAGCCCAGGAACAAGCAGTGTCCGCACCCGTCGTGACTGAGCAGGAAACCGGGGCCGCACCCGCTGCAGACGAGGATTCAGCCGGACACAGTCTTGCCCAGCCACAGGTAACGCAGCGGGCTGCAAGCGAAGATGTATCCACCCAGTCTGCCGTCACCTATCACATCGAATTTGCCTGCGGGGATCTGGCAGAACGCGTCAAGCAAAAGCTGCTGCATGATTTGGCTTGCCAGGGTGTATTGGAAAATCTGACCGCCCCGGATAACAGCGATCAGTGTGTATTGCGGCTGACTACCCAGATGAGTGAGGAAGATACCTGGGAAGCGCTGGCCTTTATCGTTGACCCTGTCAGTCTTTCGATCAGGCGGGAGGCGGTGGCCTCTGCGGTCCAATCGCCGGGATCGGCGGCAGGAGAAGAGCGAAATGACGCAGCGCCTGACGGGCGTGAGATTGATGCCGGCCAGGCAGTCGGCCTGCAGAGTTCACAGTCACCTGCGGATGAGGGAGTTTCGAACTCTTCCGGGACCGGGACCGGGACCGGGAACGATGTATCTGCGGCCATTGACGCGGTAACCACCCGGGATGAGCCGCCTGCTGCCGATACTCCCGTCGGCCGCCAGTCGTCCAAGAAGCCAGCTGAGCCAGCCAAAGCGGCCAACAACGAGTCTTCATCGATACGTGTCAGCATCGAAAAAGTCGATCAGATGATCAATCTGGTCGGTGAACTCGTGATTACCCAGGCGATGCTGGCGCAGACCGCATCTCAAATCGACCCGGTCATTTACGAGAAGCTACTCAATGGCCTGAACCAGCTGGAACGCAATACCCGTGATTTGCAAGAAGCGGTGATGTCGATTCGCATGATGCCGATCAGCTTTGTATTCAGCCGCTTCCCGCGCGTAGTGCGGGATGTCGCTGCCAAGCTCAACAAGCAAGTCGATCTCAAGACGGTAGGGGAAGGTACCGAACTGGATAAGGGCTTGATCGAGAAGATCACTGATCCACTTACACATCTGATCCGCAACAGCCTGGATCATGGGATTGAATCACCTGAAAGCAGAGTCGCGAAGGGCAAGTCGGCCAAAGGTACGATTACTCTGCGTGCCTCGCACCAGGGTGGCAGTATCGTTATCGAAGTGGCCGACGACGGCGCAGGCCTGAATCGCGAAAAAATTCTGGCCAAGGCCCGCAGCCGCGGTTTGGCCGTCAACGATAACATGTCGGATCCGGATGTCTGGATGTTGATTTTCGAGGCCGGTTTCTCGACTGCGGATGCGATTACCGATGTCTCCGGCCGCGGTGTCGGCATGGACGTTGTCAAGCGCAATATCCAGGGGCTGGGCGGACGGGTAGAGATAGATTCTATTGCCGGACAAGGCACCAGAATATCGATACGCTTGCCATTGACCCTGGCGATTCTGGACGGACTGTCGGTGGCGGTTGGCGATCAGCTGTTTATCGTACCGCTTACCTACATCACCGAATCTCTAAAACCTGCTGCTGCAGATATCAAAACCGTCAGAGGCCAGGGCCGGGTGGTGCAAGTGCGTGGAGAGTATCTGCCGGTCATCGCGCTGCATGAGGTCTTTCATTTGCAACCCGCCGTGAATGAGATCCACGAAGGCATTCTCGTGATTCTCGATGCCGAGGGCAGCAAGGCCGCCATGTTTGTCGATAATTTGGTCGGTCAGCATCAGGTCGTGATCAAAAGTCTGGAAAGCAATTACCGCCGGGTGCAGGGCGTATCCGGTGCGACCATCATGGGCGATGGCAGTGTCGCCTTGATACTCGATGCGGTGGGATTGGTTCATGTCACCAAACAGAGAATGGTTGATGCTGCCTGACCGGGGAACGTTCATGAATGCTTGGCGTTTGGGTCAAATTCCTGCTGAAAATGCCGATTAAGCCTATTCCATTCTATGCATACACGAGGAGCAAGGAACATGCAGCAAACACAAGCCGCTAGCGCAAGCGAATCATCAAATGCGACCCCCAATTCTTCCAGCAGCGAATTTCTGACTTTCCGGTTGGGCAAGGAGGAATACGGTATAGAAATTCTGAAAGTCCAGGAAATTCGTGGCTATGACGCGATCACACGTATCGCCAATGCCCCGGAATTCATCAAGGGTGTGGTCAATCTGCGCGGTGTCATCGTGCCGATTGTCGATATGCGCATCAAATTCAATCTGGGCGAAGCGCATTACGACCAGTTTACGGTTGTCATCATTCTCAATTTGTCCGGGCGCGTGGTCGGCATCGTCGTGGACGGGGTCTCCGACGTGATCAATCTGGAGACCGAACAGTTGCGGGATACCCCGGAGTTCGGTGCGGTGATCGATACCGAATACATCCTGGGGTTGGGTACCGTGGATAACCGCATGCTGATTCTGGTGGATATCGAGAAGCTTATGAGCAGTCGTGAAATGGGTTTGTTGGAACAGGTGGGTGGGTGGGTGAGTAAGTAAGCAAACACATTGAAAAAACGGGTAATTATTCTATTAGTGAGTTACATCGAGTGTAAGGAGCAAGTATGTTGCAAAATATGACGATCAAGTCCCGGTTGGTTTTGATCATAGGCGTGTTGTCGTTGCTGCTGATAGGGATTGGTGCCATGGGGCTGTATGGTTTGTATCAATCCAACGCAAAACTGGAAACGGTCTACGAAGATCGGACTGTGACGCTGGCGGATCTGTCGCATGTGCTGGATAGCATGCAGCAGATACGCATACATGCGGTCATGGCAGCCAATTTGAGAAATACCGATGCCGCCCGTCAGCGCGCGGCATCAGTGGTGGAGGCTGATGCTGACGTTAATCAGCGTTGGCAGAAATTCAGCTCGACCTATCTCACCTCCGAAGAGCAAGCATTGGCTAACCGTTTCACCGAGCAGTGGAAAACCTACCAGGCATCACGCAACCATACGCTGAATCTGGCCATCAACGGTGATTTTGATGCTGCAACGGAGAATATGGTCAAGGATGCCGGCGGCAAGTTCGAGGCCGTGCATGATACGTTGTTTCATTTGGTTGAATTGCAGGAACGGGTCGCGGCGGAAGAGTATGCGCTCGCCCAGGCGGATTTTTCCAAAATGCTGATGATGACCATCGCTGTGATTGTGCTGGGTGTCCTGTTTGCGGGTGTGCTCGGATTTGTCCTGATCAGCGCGATCAGCCGCTCGATCAACCAGGCGGTCAAGGTGGCGGAAGGCATTGCTGGCGGTCAGCTGGATCAAAGGATAGAAGTGACCGGGCGTGATGAAATGTCGGTGTTGTTGCAGGCAATGCGCAAGATGGTCTCAGTATTGAATAGTTTTGCCGAAGCGCAGCAACAGATGAAGAAGCAGCATGACTTGGGCTTGATTAGCCATCGCATTCCAGTGGGACAGTTTCCAGGCAGTTATGGCGATATTGCCAATGGTGTCAATGAACTGGTAGCGGCACATATTTCGGTCAAGATGAAAGTGGTAGAAATTGCTGCCCGTTATGCGCAAGGTGATTTGTCGGTGGATATGGATAGATTGCCTGGCGAAAAAGCAAAAATTACCGAAACAATGGACAAGGTCAAGGCCAGCCTGCAAGCCATCAATGGCGAAATCAAGTTTCTGGTGGACGGCGCGGTGGCGGGCGATTTCTCGCGTCGCGGCAAGGCGGACAGGTATCAGCATGAATTCCATAAAATGGTCGATGGCTTGAACCAGTTGATGCACATCTGCGAAACGGGTCTGAAAGACATGATCCGCATCCTCGATGCCCTGGCCGAAGGCGATTTGACACAGAAAATCACCAACGAGTATCAAGGCATGTTTGCACAAATGAAGGATGACTCGAATATTACGGTTGCCCAATTGACGAGCATCATCGGCCAGATCAAGGAAGCGGCGGAACTGATCGGCACGGCTTCGAAAGAGATTGCCGATGGCAATGTTGATTTGTCGCAACGCACCGAAGAACAGGCAGCCAACCTGGAAGAGACTGCGGCCAGCATGGAGCAATTGACCTCGACCGTGAAACAGAATGCGGACAATGCCCGCCAGGCCAATCAGCTGGCGGCGTCGGCCTCGGATGTGGCAGTCAGAGGGGGAGACGTAGTCGGCCAGGTGGTGCAGACCATGAGCGCGATCAACGACAGCTCGAAGAAAATCGTCGACATCATCAGCGTGATCGACGGCATTGCCTTCCAGACCAATATTCTGGCCTTGAACGCAGCGGTGGAGGCGGCGCGCGCGGGTGAGCAGGGCCGTGGCTTCGCGGTGGTGGCGACCGAAGTGCGCACCCTGGCGCAGCGCTCGGCGGCAGCGGCCAGAGAAATCAAGGAGCTGATCGGCAATTCGGTGCACAAGGTCGAAGATGGCACGCTACTGGTGGATCAGGCAGGCAAGACGATGGAAGAGGTCGTGCTGTCGGTCAAACGCGTGACCGACATCATGGGCGAAATCTCGGCCGCCTCGCAGGAGCAGAGCCTGGGTATCGAGCAGGTCAACCAGGCGATTACCCAGATGGACGAAATCACCCAGCAGAATGCGGCGTTGGTCGAACAGGCGGCGGCCGCATCGGAATCAATGCGCGAGCAGGCGGATCAGTTGGCGCGCGCAGTGGCTGCCTTCAAGCTGGAGCAGGGCATGGGGCAGGCGAAGGCCCATCCTTCTGCATTTGTTGAACGGCGTGGTCCGAACCGGGCAACCAATGTCGAGCGGTTGCCGCATGCCAAGGGCGGCAGCAAAACCGCCAAGACCGGCAAACCAACAGCTTCAGCGCCTGCCAGAACCGGAACTGATGGAGACTGGGAAGAATTCTGAACAGTCGAGGGAATGGGTTAGCGTTTTATAGCGAAGAACTGAGTCAATACGGGAGACCATGTAATGCGGATCAACATGCCGATCACCAATGTAGGGAAGGAAATGAAGGATGGAGAATATCTCGTTTCCCGGACGACCCCCAAGGGTGTGATCAACTATATCAATCAGCCTTTTGTTGATATCAGCGGCTATACCGAGCAGGAGCTGATCGGGCAGGCGCACAATATTGTGCGCCATCCGGATATGCCACCCGAGGCGTTCGAGGATTTCTGGCATACGCTCAAGCAGGGCAAACCCTGGAGTGGCATGGTCAAGAACCGCAGCAAGGATGGTGGCTATTACTGGGTTTATGCCAACGCTACCCCGATCAAGGAGCAGGGCCGGATTACTGGGCATATGTCAGTGCGCAGCAAGCCAACCCGTGAGCAGATTCAGGCCGCCGAGAAGCTGTACCAGGAAATGCGCGAAGGGCGGGCAAAAGTGCGCATCGTGGCAGGCGAGGTGATTGCAGAGGGATTTTGGGGCTCGATCAGGCAAAAAATTGGTCGGGTCTCTCTGCGTGCCCGGATTGCCTTGCTGGCTACCGTACCTGCATTGGGTATGGCGGTATCGGTTTGGCTGATGCCGCAACATGCTGGACTGGCCTATGCCGGAATGATAATCAGCTTGGGCCTCGCGGGCGGGATGGCCGCCATGTTGTATCGCGCGATTCAGCAGCCGATCAATACCCTGATCGGGCATCTGGAAAAAATGGCACAAGGCGACTATACCACCCAGATAACGGTGGCCAATCATGATGAAATCGGCCGCCTGACAGAGTCCTTGAAGTCGATGCAAATCCGTGCCGGGATTGATTTTGCGGAAACCAAACGGATGAATATCGAGAATCTGCGTGTCCGCAACGCGCTCGATATCGCCACCTCGGCGATGATGATTTCAGATACTTCAGGCACTGTCATATTTATGAATCGTCTGGTGCGCAAAATCCTGGCGAGTACAGCCGACGAGACGGCTGTGTTAAGCAAGTTGAAACCGCGCCTGGCCGAATTGACGCAGCCCCAGCAAATCGACAATGTCAAGATCGGCAGGCGCACCTATTCACTGATATTGATGCCGGTCATGAACGAAGCTGGCGAGCGGGCCGGTGCGGCGGTCGAATGGCGAGACCGCACGCAGGAATTGACGGTCGAGAAAGAAGTGGTGGAGATTGTGCAGGCGGCCGTGGCAGGTGATTTTGGCAAGCGCTTGCCGCTGGATGACAAGGAAGGATTCTTCAAGCAGCTGGCTGAAGGCATCAATCAGCTCATGGCCACCACCTCCAGCGGATTGAACGAACTGGCGAATGTCCTGGGTGCGCTGGCAGATGGAAATCTGACCCAGCAAATGCGGGGCGAATACCAGGGCATGTTCGGCAAATTGCAGGATGATTCCAACGTCACGATTGCCCAATTGACGAGCATCATCAGCCAGATCAAGGAAGCGGCGGAACTGATCGGCACGGCCTCGAAAGAGATTGCCGATGGCAATGTCGATTTGTCGCAACGCACCGAAGAGCAGGCAGCCAACCTGGAAGAGACCGCTGCCAGCATGGAAGAGCTGACCTCGACCGTGAAGCAGAATGCGGACAATGCCCGCCAGGCCAATCAGCTGGCGGCATCGGCCTCGGATGTGGCGGTCAAAGGGGGGGACGTGGTCGGCCAGGTGGTGCAGACCATGAGCGCGATCAACGACAGCTCGAAGAAAATCGTCGACATCATCAGCGTGATCGATGGCATTGCCTTCCAGACCAATATTCTGGCCTTGAACGCGGCGGTGGAAGCGGCACGTGCGGGTGAGCAGGGCCGTGGCTTTGCGGTGGTGGCGACCGAAGTGCGCACGCTGGCGCAGCGCTCGGCAGCCGCCGCCAAGGAAATCAAGGAATTGATCGGCAACTCGGTGCACAAGGTCGAAGATGGCACCCAGCTGGTGGATCAGGCAGGTAAGACGATGGAAGAGATCGTGCTGTCGGTCAAGCGTGTGACCAACATCATGGGCGAAATCTCGGCTGCTTCGCAGGAGCAAAGCCTGGGCATCGAGCAGGTCAACCAGGCGATTACCCAGATGGATGAAATTACTCAGCAGAATGCGGCATTGGTCGAACAGGCGGCGGCCGCATCGGAATCGATGCGTGAACAGGCAGAACAGCTGGCGCGGGCAGTGACCAGTTTCAAACTGGAGCAAGGCATGGGGCAGGTAAAGACCCATGCGCCGGCATTGGTTGAACGGCGTGGCCCGAATCGGGCAACCAATGTCGAGCGGTTGCCGCATGCCAAGGGTGGGGGTAAACCTGGCAAGGCTGGCGCGCCAGCCAAAACCGGCACTGATGGGGAGTGGGAAGAGTTTTGAGCCGACAGGTGATGATACGGTATGGAGGCACACCAGAAGTTTGGAGATGACGCAGGGAAGATTCAGCCACGCATAATCATGCATGGCTGAATCTTCTGCCGGATGCTGTTCAGATACATCCTTGGATTTGGTACGTCCCACTTAACTTTTATAGCGAAAGTATCCTATGAGTGCAGAGCCTCAGTTTGAGCAAACCTCCCGTGAATACGCCTTTTCCTTGCGAGATTTTGAGTCGGTCAAAAAAATGATCTACGCCCGCGCCGGCATCGCTCTGGCAGATAACCGGCAGGAAATGGTCTATACCCGGCTTTCCCGCCGCTTGCGTATGACGGGCGCACAGAGTTTCAGCGATTATTTGCTGCGTTTGGAAAGCAATAGCGAAGATGAAGAGTGGGAGGCATTCGTCAATGCGCTGACAACCAATCTGACTGCCTTTTTCCGGGAAGCGCATCATTTTCCGATATTGGCCGAACACATGAAGAGGAAAAGAACCGGCAAGCTGATGAAGCTCTGGTGCAGCGCATGTTCGACTGGAGAAGAAGCGTATTCCATGGCGATCACCATGGTCGAGACCTTCGGTTCATTCAAGCCACCTGTGCGCATCCTTGCCACCGATATCGATACCAACGTGCTGGCAACTGCCCGCCAGGGTGTGTACCCGATGGAGCGGCTGGAAAGCATGTCCCAGGAGCGGATCAAGCGTTTTTTTCTCAAAGGCAGCGGGGGGCGTGACGGTTATGTCCGGGTCAGGCCGGAGCTGCTGGATCTGATTGCATTCAAGCAGCTCAATCTGCTGGGGGCCGCCTGGCCATTGCGCGGGCCTTTCGAGGCGATCTTCTGCCGCAATGTCATGATTTATTTCGATAAGCCCACGCAATACCGGATACTGCAGAAATTCATGCCCTTGCTTGATCCCGATGGTTTGCTGTTCATGGGGCATTCGGAGGTATTCCAGCATGCGGCGGATTTGATCAAGATTTGTGACCGCACGGTTTATAAGCCGGTCTCAAAACCCGCACGTTGAGCATGGGTGATTCTGTTACTTCGGAAGAAAAAAATGATGTAACTATTCAGCGAAAAAAATGCAAAAAGTGCTTGACAGGGTTTTTGTGTAAAAAAGCAAGATTACCGATACATTTGGAGTTGCCCGTCAGGG
>NZ_FNOY01000032.1 GCF_900107165.1 Nitrosomonas halophila | reverse complement strand
AAGCGCCCACACTTATTGGTTATTTGCTTTTTTAAAGAGCCTCGCTCTGACTTGTGATTCGTTTGTTGCGTTTCGTCAGTTGCGTTAGAGATGCGAATTATACGCATGTTTAGAAAAAAACAAACACTCTTTTTTAATTAAAACGAAAATAAATTTAAACTTGCTTAATATCAATCGCTTATCAAGTCGATCTAAAACACAGAGTAATTCAGCCTGATTGGCAGCGCTGTCCGGCACCAGATATTTTGTCCTTTATGGGCAAGTTATCCAGAAGAAATCACCACCTCACTCTAGACATGACTAGGCTTGAATGCTGAAGCTGCGAACGGAACTGAAAAGACTGCCAGCTTGCGTCAGAGCAGTCAATCAACTATTCCGTCGCCTTCAAATGTTTTTTTCAACTTGTGTCGACAACCCCGAGCGGCTTAGCTAATTTGTTTGCAGTGTTTAGCCTGCCCGCAGCACGACGTGCTGATGCTCACAGCAAACATGCCGACAAGCCGGACAGCTTAAAAATGGTGTGTTTTTTGAGGTGATTTCCCGCAGATGGCGGGATGCTTAGACTGCCACTTATAAATGTGCAGTTTGCTGAATGTGTTTTGGGGTGGCTGATGGGGCTCGAACCCACGACAACCGGAATCACAATCCGACAAAACCAAAAAACCGCAACAATCAGGAACAAATTATTCCTTGATTATCATATAATTAGTTCTCTGGCCTATTTCTGTTTTTTGTGGTTATTTCTGTTTTAGTGTCCCATAAGTGTCCCACGGAATAGAATGGCCAGCCATACAATGCACACATTCTTTAAACTTTTGGGAGGCAGACCATGGAAGGAACTATAAATATCAATGAGGAAACTTGCGCGCCATACAATGCCCAGGCAAAGACGGACGACACTGCCAAAGCAATTTCAAACGCCGTCAGCGCGCTTGATTATTTGATTGATGCGCAGAAAGGAAAAGTGCCCGATGAACTGACAGGCCCATGTCACGCCATACGGCTGGTAGGAATTGATTTAAGGCGTCAAGCGATGGGAGCTGATCCAGTCGTCATGGATTGGATTTTGCGGATAGCTTCCGCGCTTGATTTTATGTTTGAGTGTGAGGCAGATAACCAGGATTACTTCGCTACCGCCAAGCACTTTGACGGCTTTTTGTATGTGCTCGATTTGTTGCGTGACGACCTGCTCACGCTTTATGAGGGGCATTTCGTGACACGGCCAAACTGATTGATGACTGCCGGGGGTGGCGTTGCTGCTCCCGGAATCTTGGCAAGATTTGAGAACCAACCAAGCCTCCCCCAAACAGAATGGCCGTGGCTAGAGCACTTTCAGACCTTTGAACCGACTTTGAAGGTATGCGTTCGCGTCGGCTGTCTCTTGCTTCAACTGCTCGATTTCTGATTCTGTCAGCCGTTCAGAAACCGGGTGGGCGCTGCTGCTTTTATCTTTTGGTGTTTCCGCTTCTGTCGTCTCCATCTCAGTCCTTTATTTCGATTGATAATGCTGAAGTTTAACCTGGCCTTAAGGCATTTGGAATGCGATTGGGCCACCGCGATTTGGAATTGATGGGGTGTAACCAGCCGTGAAACCTTCCGTGAAACATCCATCCAGATTTGGACGGATCTCTGGACACAGCCGCTCAAACTTGGAAACCTGCTTGGACACTTTCCCCAAAATGGGAAATGGATGACTCAGAACTGAAACATCATCGTGGGGGGGGGCAGATTATCCTGTTTTGGTTCACGTTAAATAACACACACACCCGGGCACACATCAAACAGTTGCCGCAAATCTGCGTTCAACAAACCTTGCTGGCAAGAATCATAATTTCAAATTCGCTCCATGCGCCGGACACAACATCAAGCACAGCCTCGCACTGATGACGGGTTACTGCATCATCCCCGACGACATACAATCTTTCGATCCAGTTTTCTTGAATGAATCTGCGGATCGTCTGCTGGTTGTAATCACCGATAACCACGTGCAGCCAGGGCATGGAAAGCCCGTCACATACCTTCTTGGCGTAAACAGATTCAGGATCAAGCGCACGGCATGACGTTATTGCTAAAGCGCCGTGGCTCTCGTGAACATTCCGCCGTGTAGCGGTACCAAGCGACTTGGCCATCCGTTGCCGCTTCGGTTTCGCTGCCATATTTTGGAATCGACCATCCGCCAAAGGGATATGCTTTATCAAAGGCCCACAACATAGCCAAGCGAGATACACCCGACAAACCAGAACTGATGATTCCTTGCTTTATCTCCATTCGGCCATACCTTTCCATCAATCAAAAAATAAGCCCCTAAAACCGCCTTATATAAAGCGATTCTAGGGGCATTCACATTACAGGTTACTCTCTCACCAGCCACAGCCAACCAAACGGCCTAGAATCAAATCCTAGCGGCTGCTGTTGAGGGTGTCAGGAATTGCTATTGCCCTTTGGGGTAGTTGCTCAAATTGAACAAGCCGCCGCCAGAACCAGCCTTCTGTATCTTGGCGGCATCAAGCTTGATTTGCAGTTCCAGCTCGCGGGCTTCGTTTTCCAGTAGGCGCTTGTAATCCTCGCCAGCCCTGACTGAAGCATTGAGCGGGTCATGCATTTGTTTTTGGATGTCAAACAGGCGTTTACGGTTGCTGTCGATGTTCTTTGCGAGAGTGTCGGCTGCCTTGTCGTTTGTACCAGAAGCCAGCACCCCCATGGCGCTGCGACGGTCTGCCCCTTTCTGGCGCATGCTTTCCTGTTCAAGCGCTGCACTGCGCTGAAACTCCAGCTTGGTCATGTCGTGTTTCCGGCTGCGCTCGTTCACCGTGTCCTCACGTGCAAACTTACGTTGTTCATCCGCCAGCAGGTCTGACCGGTCACGGTCATAAATTTTTTGCTCCTGCATGGCCTTGCGCTCCTCAATCCGCTGCGCGAAAGAATCATTCATTTCTGCCGAAAACAATGCAAGGCCAGCTTTGTTTCGCAGATCCACTTCAGCATTGACTGCATCACGATGCGCAACCGCTGCGCCGCCGGCCATCATTCCAGCCATTGATAAAATTCCGCTCATTATTTCTCACTCCTATAAAGTTGATCCGAGATTCTCAAAAACATCGCTGCAATTCCGCGCAACAAACGCGACACCGCCATGGCTGGCAATGATCCCGATGAAAATCTTTTGATCAGTACGCAGCCTTCCGTCAGGGCCTTTCACCTCCACGCCGAGAAAGCGCCCGTCAGTCAACTGCCCGATCAGGTCAGGGCACCCCGGCCAGCCGAATCGAACGAACCGCCCGCCGATTTTTGCCGCACCCGTGTTCATCCGACGAACCCACGCCACAGAAGCATGTGTCTCAAGTGCTTTGGTCACTTCAACCAACGCCCCAGATTCCAATTTCCTGTTGCGCCGTGGTAGTTCAATTTCTTCGCCAAAAATATTGATGATCATCGGCTAATTCCCCTGGCAATTAGTGACGGATAGTGACGGAAGTGACGGATAAACCCCGTTTTTTAAAAGTTTTCCTAGGAAGCATCCCATGGAGACTTTTTAAAAAATGCCCTTCATCCGTCACTCGGTTAAGCAAAATATTCATTAAGTAATTGTTTTATATGAATAATCATCGGTTTTATATCCATCACTCATCCGTCACTAAAAAACGCCATCCGTCACTAATTTTTTGCCGTGGTTGCTTAATTTTTAAGCAGAGTGACGGATCGGCAACAAATCTCACCAAAGGGCAAGCGAGCATTAGAAAGGCCCCCCATGTCTGCCGTTGACGATACGGACACCTTGCCATACCCGAGAACCTCCGGTGCTTCTCCTGACCTTGAACCCACGCTCAGAGAGACGCCGACCAAAGGTGATATTCGAGCATGGCCGAAGCCCGTTTTCTCCTAGCCAATCGCTGTAATTGGCGTAAAGCTCAGGGGCCACGGCTTCAAAGTCATCACCCAGGGCCAGACACTCATCGATCCATCGTCCGACAATATCCTGATCCCTTTGGTAGATTGCGGTCTCGGCAGCAATCACTTTTGGCGTATCGCTCAACCCTTGGCGCTGCCACCGCAGGCAGCCTTCGATAATCCACGCCAGAATGTGCGGCATCTCGTCCCGCAGCTTGCGGGGAAGATCCGGGTCTTTTTCTGAGCCTCTGAAAGTCCTGTTGAACGGAACCAATCGTACCCGCCGCCAGATTCCATAGTCTTGTCCGTGAATGATTGGCTTGTGGTTCCCGGTCAATATCAATTTGCCGACTGGCCTGAATTTTATGGGCGCTCGGTAAAGCGGCCTAACTGATAGCGTGTCTGATCCGACCAAGGCTTTAATCAGGTTCTCGTTGAGATCGCCCCCTTCCGGTGCTTCCACTGCGGTCAAAAGTCGTGCGCCAATAACTTCAACGAGGTCTGGCGTGGCTGATCCCGCTTGGCGTTTTGTCGCCATCAGGCTCTCTGTCTGGATGGTTGTCGAGTAATCCGCCATTAAATCGGTTAGCAGCTCGACCAAGACGCTTTTGCCGTTTGATCCGTGGCCATAAAAGAACAGGAAAATCTGCTCATCGGTCGACCCGGTAAGCATGCACCCCAAGAAGCGCTGCAACCAGTCGACAAGCTCGGCATCTTCAAAAACCTGATCAAGAAAAACCAGCCACCGCTTGGCGTTGCGGGCTTCTCCAACACGATCAACCCCAAGCGATTTGGTGATAAAATCATCCTGCTTGGCCGGTCTGGTTTGGCCCGTGCGTAGATCGACAACCTGCCGCCCATGGTCAAAACCAACCAGCATTGGATCGCTATCGAGACTTGATGAAGAGATGCGCACCATGTCAGAAAACAGCCCAACCGCTGAATCAATTGAACGCGCACACGCCGAGGCTCTTGCATGTTTTGCAAAGAAATGCGCCTGACTCAGGTACCCAGCTCCTTCGGCGTAAATCTTCGCTGGCAGGTCGCACGCAGCAACCCGCACTTTTGCGCCGTCATCACGAGACCAGCCGCCATTCCAGGCCAGCCAAGCCCTCTCCTCCGAAACGTACCGGATTGATTCGCCAAAAATATCGGCCAATCTTTGGGCATTGCCAAGCTCAGTTAAGGGCCGGGTCGTCAGGGTTCCGTCACGAGCATCACACGCGGGCAAATCAGGGGCTTTAAACGGCTGGCCAAGGGTTGGGCTAGCCACTGAATCAAAATCGCTTAAAACGGCTTCTAACCGGCTACGCACGGCGTCGACTCCTTCTGCAAGAAATAAATCATTGAAATCGCCTGTATCGCGCTGATCGGCAAACGCCGGCATAACCAAAGCAGCACGAGGCACGCCTTCAATCGCGGCTTGTGCGTACCTCAACCCCGCTCCATTGGTGTCAAGGTCCGCGCAAACTATAATTTGGTTGTCGTATCGCTCGCGCAGACTAACAACAACCCCGCGCAGGTTATGACCCGAGAAGGCGCAGACCACAGCCGATACCGCGCCAGATTCGAGCACTGAACAGCCGGTCGCGAAACCTTCAACCACGGCAATCGGCTTGCCCTGCGCCACCGACCCGAGGATGAGGCGACCGCCTGCCATTCTTGCGTCAGCAGCAAAGCGCTTCGATCCGTCCGGGTTGATGTACTGGACTGATTGCAAACGGCCTTCCGCGTCGTGCACTGGAATAACTAAAGTGCCACTGCCGGCCTGTCGAATATCGCCAATAGGAAGAACACCCTTCCTTGCCAAGTAAGGATTGTCCGCGTTCGCTGGCGGCAGCTTCTCGAACATTGCCTGAAGCGCCTTCGCTGTCTTGGCGTGCAAAGCATTGCGCTCCTGCTCCGCCTCAATGCGCTGGGCTTCGGCCCTTGCTCGCAGTGCCTCAATTTCTGCGCGTGACGGGGCCGGCTGCCCGTCCTCCCGGCGCTGCCAGCAAAATGAGGAACCGTCGCGCCAGCTACCGAATAAAGCGCCGCTGCCGTCCGGGAAGTACTTGACCCACCCGGCTCGGTCGCCTGCCCGGCCATCAACGGAAAAGCGGGCGAATTTTCCTGGCTCGACTGAACCGGGAAAAGGCAAGCCCGCTTGGCTGAAAGCGCCGGGGAGGTCGGGGGCAAAAATGACCGCCGTCATTGTCAGACCCCAGGCACGTCAAGCACGTACTTCGCGACTCGGTGAATCTTGCCGGCCGCATCAACTTCGCTGGCTTCGTTCGTCACAATCGAATGCCCTTGTCTTCGCAGCTCGGAAACGCGCCCGCCTGGGTGCATAATGCCCAACTGTTCGCGGGCTTCAATTGTTGACAGGGGTTTGGTTTGCAGCCAATCAAGGATTTGCTGGCGTTGTACAGACGCAGAATTAGCCATTGTCGCGCCCTCCTTGGGATTGGCCGGTCAGCCATTGGGCGTACTTGCGAACGTCGATAAGGACTTTACGACCCTGGCGAATGATCGCGCCAGCTTCGGCAAGGCCATTACCAGGGATGACAGCGCCGCCAGCGCTGACTCGGTCTTGAGATTTGAAAATTTGGTTGCGGACTGCCGAAGGGGTCAGTCCGGCATGTGGGAAAAGCCCCGGTAGGTTTTGGACTGTTGCCAGTTGAGGCAGGTCGGGCTGGTTCATGGAAGCTCCTTTATTTGTCTGAAATCGCTGCGTTGTTTTGCAGTGCTTCGGACTTTAAAGGAGCAACCAACCCTCCCCGCAACCCTACACCCACCCCCCAAATGGGGTAGGGTTATTTGGCGTAAATTATCGAGCCATCTTCAAGGCACGCCTGCCATGCTTTATTAAAAACCGACCTCTGTGTTTTCTGCATAAGCCCTTTTTTGATAAGCGCCCCCCATACCTTGGAGGGCGTGCCGCTATACCCGCTTACCAATTTAGGCAGCGCCGTCGGTATAAGACCTTGCTCCCTAATCTCGCCCAAAATCATACTTTTGCGCTGCTCCATCTTCGTCACAAGCCTGCCCGAAACCGTCCTGCCGCCTTCCTCCACCAAGTCAGCAAACAGGCCCCACAAGCAAACGCGGTCAACGTCCATTTCCGGGAACGCCTCCCATTCGAAACGGTCAAGCTTTTGTTCTTTGCCCCATGCGATCCAAAAGGACGGCGCGGCTTCTGTGTGGCCGCGACGCTTCGCCAGCTCGACACAGTGTTTAACGGAACTGGTAACGCTGTCGGGCAAATCACCGTCGCGCGGAGCACCATCGCGCCACCTGTCAGGGCTGATCCCGTGCATCAACCGGACGGCCTCCCACTCCAAAAGCTCAGCCTTCCCCGCCCACTCGGTCAGGTCTTCGTCAAGCCCGAAAAGTTCGATCACAAAGCGAGCGTCACTATTCAGAGTGGTGTCGCTCATAGTTGTGTGTTCACTTTGGCGCGAACATGCCTCGTCCCACACATCCTTAATCAAAGTATCGCTCATAGCCCCAGCCTCGCAGCAAGTTTTTCGCCAGCTTCAACAACATGATCGTCGCTCAGGTGCGAGTAACGGCTCACCATGGCAAGCGTTCGGTGCCCGAGAATTTTTGACACCTCGATCAGCGAGACCCCGCTCATTACAAGGTAGCTTGCCGCTGTGTGTCGCAAGTCATGCCAATGAAAGTTGGTGATCCCTGCCGCCTTTAATGCGTCCCGCCATGGCCGGTTGAGGTCAAGGCACTCCGATTTCCTGGCCCTTGAACTAGCTGGGAAGATTCGGTCATCGTGAAGGCTTCTCACTCTGGCGCGGCCCTTCAACAACTCAAGGGCTTCACCAACAAGCGGAATCACCCGACGATCCCCGTTCTTTGTTTTGTGCAACGTGATTGTTTTCTCATTCAAATTCACCTGGGGCCATCGCAAGCCCATAATCTCGCCTTGGCGTGCTCCAGTCGAAAGGCTCAAGACAACCGCCAGACGTAGCTGTTCGTGTGGCCTGCACGCATCAAGCAATTTGACGCGCTCATCATCACTCAGGAACCGCACCCGGCCCTTGCTTTCCTGTGGCTTCTGTACGCGCTCGCACGGGTTGCGCTCGATCCAGCCAAGAGCTTTCACCCCATAAGCAAGGCAGACTGACAGCGCCGCCAAATAGCGGTTAACCGTTGCGCCGCTGCGCTTCGATCTTGTCCGGCGTGCATCTATTTCTTCATCATGCGTGGCCGGTTCGGAAAAGTTGCGCGTTGTCTCAGACAGAAGCCGGTCACGTTCCTTGGTGATCCTGGCCGGGGTAATGGTATCGAGCGATTCATCACCAAAAACCTTCACCCAATGCGCCAGCCGATCCTTGTCCTTGGCGTGCGGCATATACTCGTTAGCAAGATTGCCGAATGTGTAACGCCTGCTCAATCCAAAATGCCGCCCTGCTCGCATGTCCGATTCAACCCGCGCTGTCCATTGCCGCGCATCGGTGAGCTTTTTGAACGTATCAGTCTCAGGCGGATGACCCTTCATCCTGACTTTTACCCGGTAAGAAACCTCACCCCTTGCGTTGACTCTTTTTTCGATTGTGGCCATGTGCCCCCTGTTCAAAACCATGAGAATAGTTTAAAACAGCAGAGAGAAAATAACAATACTGGATATGTAATCCGATAAGCAGGAAATAATATTTCTTTGTTAACAGTGGCTTACAAAAGACATCCTGAAACATGGGACAAATAAGGGACAGTTAGGGACGAAAATGGGGCAAAGCAGGCCAAAAACGCCAGCTCAAAGAGAAATAAAAAGGGGGGATATTTTTTTGGAAGTGTCCCATTTTTGTCCCATGAAGGAATGGACAGATGGGGTTTATTTGCTTAAGTGCTTGATTTTGTTGGGGTGGCTGATGGGGCTCGAACCCACGACAACCGGAATCACAATCCGGGACTCTACCAACTGAGCTACAGCCACCATAGATTAGCAGTCAGAACGACATATTCCAATCCGTTTGTTCATTGAAGCAAGGCCAGCATTTCACTGGCGTGCCCGACAGGAATCGAACCTGTAACCCCCAGCTTAGAAGGCTGGTGCTCTATCCGGTTGAGCTACGGGCACTGCGACTCAAACCGGGCCCTGGCCCGAATCAATGAAGCATAAAATTGGTCGGGGTGGAGAGATTTGAACTCCCGACATCCTGGTCCCAAACCAGGCGCGCTACCAGGCTACGCTACACCCCGGAAAAGACGGCTACTATACCTATTAAGCTGGCCCGCGTCAAATTGATCTTTATACATTTGCTCATAATATTGCTCTCGGCCATGCATAGTGCAGGTGAACGATACAAGATGATATCGTATCATGGCCAGACCAATACCAACACTGACAACAAATAGGAAAGCATGGAAGCCATTCAAAATATCGATTTCCAATCTTTGCTTGATAGCCTGATCAGCCTGACCACCGCCTTTATCCTGGGCGGAATAATTGGTCTGGAGCGTCAGGTACGGCAGCGCACCGCTGGCCTCCGCACCAACGTGCTGGTTTGTGTGGGCGCCGCCTTGTTTGTCGATATTGCCGTCCGTTTGCATGAGATCCATGGCGGCACACCCTCAGCGCTGCATGTCATTGCCTATGTGGTATCAGGGGTCGGTTTTCTTGGCGCAGGCGTCATCATGCGGGAAGAAGGCAATGTGCGAGGCATCAACACTGCGGCCACGCTATGGGGGTCGGCCGCAGTGGGATGTGCTGCCGGTGCGGATTTATGGCTGGAAGCAGTGATCGGCGCCATTTTTGTACTGGCAGCCAACACCCTTCTGCGCCCCATCGTTAACCGTGTCGATCGCCAACCAATTGACATCGAATCGGTTGAAGCGACCTACACCTTTTACGTGATCGCCTTTTACGTGATCGCCCTGCGCAATCAACGCAAGGAAGCATTGGCCCTGCTCGAGCGAAGCTTCGAATCGGCTGGTATTCCTTTGCGGGATATCGAGGTACATGCGTTTGGTGCGCATGAGATCGAAATCGAAGCGACCCTTCTGCCCACCTCCATCGATGGCGAAGAGCTGGATGCACTGGTTAAACAGATACGCATGGAAGATTACGTCAGCCAGGCCTTTTGGAGCCCCAGCACAACAGAATGAGTTTGCCAATTTCTGGCGGCCTGTCATAAACAAACAAGAGTCAATCGAGACTGCCTTCGGACAATTTCCATTCCAGCATCTCCCCTGCCCCGAGCGGCACCAGGGTGTCGTTTGCATACTCAAATTGTTGAGGAATGCGCCAGCTTTCCTTGATTAGCGAAATACGATCCTGATTACGGGGCAGCCGATAGAAATCCGGGCCATGAAAACTGGCAAAGGCCTCGAGACGATCCAATTTTCCCGCTTGCTCGAAAATCTGTGCGTAAATCTCAATAGCGGCATGCGCGCTATAGATGCCCGCGCATCCACAAGCGGATTCCTTATCTGATCTTGGATGCGGCGCACTGTCCGTACCCAGAAAAAACTTGCGACTGCCGTTGGTTGCCGCGTCAAGCAGCGCGCGACGGTGGCTCTCACGTTTAAGAACCGGCAGGCAGTAATGATGAGGATGCAAACCGCCAGCCAGCAACGCGTTACGGTTCAACAGCAAATGGTGTGCGGTGATGGTGGCTGCAATCTGTCTGGAAGCTGATTGCACGAAATCGACTGCATCACGGGTCGTAATATGTTCAAACACGATGCGCAGCTCTGGAAAACGTTGCGTAAGTGGAATTAACACGCGTTCAATAAAGACTTTCTCGCGGTCGAATATATCCACTTCGGGATTGACGACTTCCCCATGCACCAGCAAGGGCATATCATGCCGCTCCATCATTTCCAGCACGGGATAGCAATGCGTGATATCCGTAACACCCGCATCGGAGTGCGTCGTGGCGCCTGCCGGATAAAGCTTGACAGCATGCACGACACCGCTCATTTTTGCTCGCACGATTTCAGTGGGTAGTGTGCTATCCGTCAAGTAGAGCGTCATCAATGGCTGAAATCGGCCGGACAGTTCATCCGGCAAAGCCGAGAGAATGCGCGCCTGATAAGCCACGGCCTGTTCGGTGGTCGTCACGGGCGGTTTAAGATTGGGCATGATAATTGCGCGTGCGAAGCGCCTTGCCGTATCAGGCAAGACGGCCTGCATAGCCCGCCCATCGCGCAGGTGCAAGTGCCAGTCATCGGGACGGATGAGGGTTAGCATCGTCGGTTGTGAGATCATCTTGGCAGCTTCCTCGCTTCAATCATGAGTAAAATAAGGCGCAGTCGGAGTACAAAAATGCAAGAGCGCAGCGCGCGATGCACTGACCGTTCGGGAAAAACATATCAGATTTCATTCTCCGGCATCAGTTTCTGCTTCTCCAATGCCAATGCATACAGCTGCTTACGATTTTCACCGGTAATTTCGGCTGTCAGCTGAACCGCCTGTTTCAAGGACAATTCTTTTTGCAAAATCATCAACATCTGCTCGGCTTCCAGACTGATGTCTGTTTCCCGTTCGGGCTTGCTAGCTGGTGACAGCAACAAGACAAATTCACCTTTCAAGCGATTCGTATCCGCCTGCAGCCAGTCGAGGGCATCACCCAGCGCACAGGTATGGATGGTTTCAAAAAGTTTGGTCAGCTCCCGGGCAAAAGTAATTTCGCGCGCCGGGCCGAATACCGCAATCATGTCGGCCACACTTTCGAGCACGCGATGCGGCGCTTCGTAAAAGACCAGAATGCAGGCATATAGATTTTTCAAGGCAGTGAGTTTACGTCGCCGCTCCCCGCTTTTCACCGGCAGGAATCCATGAAAAAAGAAATGCGGAGCAATTAATCCGGATGCGGACAACGCGCACAAGGCGGCATTCGCACCAGGAATGGGCACCACCTGGAAGCCTTGTTCACGCGCCACATGTACCAGCCATGCGCCAGGATCGGAAATGCCGGGCGTACCGGCATCGGTGATCAGCGCAATCGATTTATTATCCTTCAGCAGCTCGACAATTTTTTCAGCGGCTCTGGCTTCATTATGCTGATGCAAAGGCATGATACGAGCTTGTACCGCGTGGCGGGCCAGCAGTTTATGTGCATTCTGAACATGCTCGGCTGCTATGATATCAACCGTGGAAAGTATTTGCAGTGCACGCAAAGTGATATCGCATAAATTTCCGATTGGCGTGGCAACCACATATAATGTCCCTTTGGATTTTCCTTCTGCATTCAGCATGCTTTTGCCATGAAAAGATTACTTGGGTATTTCTGGATATGGATGGCTGCACTATACGGCAGTCCTGCCGCTTTTTCCAATCCGCCTGATCCCGCCAGCCTAACAAATCCGGCGAATCCGGCCGGCCATGACTCCACTTACCAAGTTGCACTGCTGTTGCCGCTCGGTGCCCCGGCGCTCAAGCAAGCCGCCCAGGCGTTGCAAATGGGATTTTCCGCTGCCGCCGGGCGGGAACCCACCATATCGGCCGGGATACGTGTCTATCCAACGACGGGGCAGGCACAGGATATACTCGATAGCTATCAGGAAGCGGTTCGGGATGGCGTCGAAATGGTGGTAGGCCCACTTACCCGCAACGGGGTCAGTGCACTGGCTGCCAGTCAAATGGTGACAGTTCCCACGTTGGCACTCAATGCTTCAGCCATTGAAGATATCGATCCCCCTTCAAACCTTTATTTGTTTGGGATGAATACTGCCGATGAAGCAAGGTATGTTGCCCAGTTGGCGGCCGAAAGTGCGCGTCCCCACGCTGTCATTGTCACCGATCGCAGTGAATTGTCGAAAAGACTCAAAGCAGCCTTTGCCGATGAATGGATCCGGCCAGACAATATCACTTCAGCCGAAGAATTCGAACTTGGCAGCCAGGATAAGCTTGTCCAGCTTTACCACCACACCTCCGAACAGGACAATGTCGTCTTTCTCGCATTGAATGGCTTCAGCAGCCGGGCTGTCCGGTTATTCATTCATCCTGCCATACCGGTATATGCAACCTCGCTGGTGTTTACTGGCAGCAGCGATCCCACCTATTTCCAGGAACTGGACGCAGTGCAATTCACCGAGATGCCCTGGTTGTTGCAGCTGGAGCCAGCCGACATCCAACACTACCGACAGCCGGATATGCCAACCGATGCCAATCTCCAGCGGTTTTATGCATTGGGAATCGATGCTTTCCAGTTGACACTGCGCATGCTGCATAAGCATATACCCGAAAATATCGCGTTTGCTGGCGCGACCGGACATATTCGCTATGAACCGCCCAATCAGTTCAATCGCAGGCAGATTCCCGCAGTCTTCAGACAAGGCCGCGTGATTCCATATCATTAGCCGCACGATGCAAAACAAGGGGCATGAAGCCGAACGACGGGCGGAGAATTTTCTACAGCGGCATAAACTAAGACTGCTGGAGAGAAACTACCGCTGCCGTTTTGGGGAAATCGATCTGATCATGCAAGAAGGCGATACGCTCGTATTTGTCGAAGTCAGAATGCGCACCAGTCATTTTTATGGCGGTGCTGCTGCAAGCATCACAGCGGCCAAGCAAACAAAACTGATTCAAACCGCCCGCCATTATCTTTCCAGGCATGAAGCTGATCAGCCCTGTCGCTTCGATGCCATCCTGATCTCTGGCAACCAGGAAATAGAATGGATCCAAAATGCATTCGATGAGCACTGACACCTGGGAAACAAGCGAGTGTCCTGCCGGTCACCTGGACGGCGGCATTTGACTACCGAATCTGGCAGCTGCCCATCAAGGCAAAGACGAGTCTTCACTGCGATCCCAGTGGAATTTATGAAGGATACGGTGTACAACAGGCGCAAGGATCATGCCCATCGTCGTCACAAATATCAGGCCCGTACATAACCCGTAAAAACCGACAAAAAGCTTCCCTGCAAGCGTTTGTGGCAAGGTAGCCGGGCCCATTCCGCCAAGTATCATGGTCGTGTTGAGTACAGCGTCATGCCAGGCGATGCCTTCAAAAAAAATATACCCCCCGACGCCGACAATCAATGACACCGCGATCACGCCTGCTGCGGCGAAGACATGCAACAGCAGTCTCCGCACAAACTTGGGACGCGATAGGGGTGGTTTGGATTTTGATTCATACATGAATACCCCCGGAAATCTCGATTGATTGCTATGGTATCGCGCTAATATAGGGTCATGAAAAGTATGTATCGTTATTTCCATATGCCACTATACAACTTTCGGTTGGATGTATGCGGCACGGGATAATCACTCGTCAGTTTTTGGATACGCAAACGCATGCCCGTTCAGCTAAAGATTTCAGATTAAAATAAGAAACCTTCGCTACTATGTGGAATGACATATCAGACCAACCCGCCAGTGCCACCCGCGCCGCAATCAATCTGGCCTATCTGCGAGATGAAGACGCACAGCTAGCAATCCTGCTGCCTCTCGTAAAACTGGGACAACAGGAACAGGCGCAAGCAGCAATGCGGGCGCGGCAGTTCGTACATACAGTGCGTGAATCGACGCGAACACGCAGCGGTATCGAAAGCATCCTCCAAGAATATGATTTAAGCACCCAAGAAGGCATATTGCTCATGTCGCTGGCAGAGGCGTTGCTGCGCATTCCCGATGCCGCGACCGCCGATGCACTCATCCGGGACAAATTTACAAATGTTGACTGGGATCGCCCCCCGGGCCGCCGATCCTCCCGGCTTATCAACCTGACGGCCCTGGGATTGCGGCTGGCGGGCTGGCTGGTCAGGCCAAAATCACCACTATGGCTCGACCGTATGCTGCAGGCTGTAAGCCTGCCGCTGATTCGCATGACAATCAAGCAGACGATGCGTCTCGTTGGCCACCACTTCGTGCTGGGCAGAACTATCGATACAGCGCTCTCGCGCAGCCGCCGCCGGAAAAACCGTCATAGCCGTTACTCCTTCGACATGCTCGGCGAAGCCGCGCTCACAGCCAGCGATGCAAAACGCTATCTGGCCGCCTACCAGGATGCCATCGTCGCGTTGGGTAAGCAAGCCGGCCAGGCGGAGCTATTTGAGCGCCCCAGCATCTCGGTCAAACTTTCCGCACTGCATCCCCGCTATGAATACAGTCAGCGGCAGCGTATCCATGAAGAATTGTCACCCCGTCTGCTGGAACTGGCGCTGGCCGCCAAGGCCGCCAATATCAGCATGACAATCGATGCTGAAGAAACGGAACGGCTCGATCTATTGCTCGATATGTTTGCAAGTGTTTACCGCAATCATCTGCTGACTGGCTGGCATGGTTTCGGGCTGGCCGTCCAGGCTTATCAGAAACGAGCGATTCACGTCATTGACTGGCTGGCACGATTGGCTGATGCGCATCAACGCCCGATTCCTGTTCGCCTGGTTAAGGGCGCCTATTGGGACACCGAAATCAAACTGGCTCAGGAGCGGGGCCTCGAGGGCTATCCGGTTTTCACGCGCAAAGCCGCGACCGATGTTTCCTATCTCGCTTGCGCCCGGCGCCTGCTCGATCATGGCGCGCTATTTTATCCTCAATTCGCCACACATAATGCCCATACTGTCGCAACATTGATCGTCATGGCCGGGGAGCGCGCCGTTGAATTCCAGCGCTTGCATGGGATGGGGGAAACGCTTTATTGCACAGTGCTTGAACACCATCCACAGCACAGCTGCCGCATCTACGCGCCAGTCGGCGACCACAAAACACTGCTCCCTTACCTGGTCAGGCGTCTATTGGAAAATGGCGCCAACAGCTCTTTCGTCAATCAAATCGCGAACGAACAGATCGCTCTCGAGGAAATCGTCGCCAACCCGCTCGATAAACTGGCCATTTCCGTCCTGCATATCCCTGCACCACGCCATCTCTATGGCGGCGAGCGGCTCAATGCCAGTGGCCTCAATCTGGCCGATCATGCGGTGCAGTTCCACCTCGCTCAGGCGTGGGAAAAAGCGGGCAAACAATCATGGCAGGCCGCTCCGATTGTCAATGGCCATAGGCTGGCAGGCAACACCTGTCTCATCCACAATCCTGCCGACCGGGATGATATCGTCGGCGAAGTGTCGCTGGCCAACGCCGAGGCTGCTGACCAGGCGCTCGATGCGGCTTGTCAGGCTGCCCCCGGCTGGGCAGACAGCGATGTCGGCATGCGTGCGGCCTGTTTGGAACAGGCCGCCGAGCTGCTGGAAGCGCAAATGCTCGAACTCATGTCGCTGATCATCCGCGAAGGGGGGCGCACGATTCCGGACGCACTCAATGAAGTGCGCGAAACGATTGATTTTTGCCGCTATTACGCAGTCCAGGCACGCCGGCACTTTGCCCACCCGATTACACTTCCCGGCGTGACCGGAGAAAGCAATCAGTTGCGCTGGGCGGGGCGGGGCGTTTTCATATGCATCAGCCCGTGGAATTTCCCGGCCGCCATTTTCACTGGCCAGATTGCAGCCGCGCTCGTGGCAGGAAACAGCGTCATCGCCAAACCGGCAGCACCGACTCCGCTCTCTGCAGCATACCTGGTGGATATACTGCACCAAGCCGGCATTCCCCAAACAGTATTGCACTTCCTGCCCGGCAGCGGCAGCCAGATTGGCATGCAGTTAGTCAGCGACCCGCGCATTGCAGGTGTCGCTTTTACCGGATCAACCAGCACCGCGCGGCAGATCAACCAGGCACTGGCGCAACGCGAACGCATTCTGCCTTTCATTGCCGAAACCGGTGGCCAGAACTGCATGCTCGTTGACAGTTCAGCCCTGCCCGAACAGGTTGTGCAGGATGTCATCGCCTCATCCTTCAACAGCGCTGGGCAGCGCTGTTCAGCCTTGCGCGTGCTTTATCTGCAACAGGAGATTGCACCGCAAATTATCTCGATGCTGAGTGGTGCGATGGATGAATTGCGCATTGGCAATCCAATGCAGCTCAGCACCGACATCGGCCCGGTAATCAGTGACTCCGCCTGTGCAGAGCTGCTGCAGCATTGCGAACACATGCACCGGGAAGCCCATCTGATCAAAGCCCTGCAGCAACCACCCGCCTGCGTATCGGGCAGCTTCTTCCCACCCCATGTTTACGAAATCGAAAGACTGGACCAGCTGCAACATGAAGTATTCGGTCCGGTTTTACATATCATTCGCTACTCGGCCAATCAACTGGATGAAGTGATAGCCGCCATCAATCGCAGCGGCTACGGACTGACGCTCGGCATCCACAGCCGCATCGAGAGCAGAATCGATTACATTCAGCGGCATACTCGTTGCGGCAACACCTACGCCAACCGCAACATGATTGGGGCCGTGGTCGGCTCACAACCATTCGGCGGCGAGGGTCTCTCCGGGACCGGCCCCAAGGCCGGTGGCCCGCACTACCTGCAGCGCTTTGCTACCGAACGTGTGATCACGGTCAATACCGCGGCAGTGGGAGGAAATGCCGCATTGTTGTCGGGCAGTGAAAATGGGAATAAGTGCCCCATGCAACGTTCGGATCCTAGCTGCTAGAAGCGGTTAGCCACTGGCCGCTCGTTGGTTGCTGCGTCGGTCAGTCCGCAGAACTTGACACCCCTGCCGCATTTGGTTAGGCTGCGCCTCACTTACCTCGGGTGCCTGCCAGGCGATTCACGCCAGCAAGGTTAAACGGGAAGCTGGTGCATTCGAATTCATTTCGGGCTAGGCCAGCACTGCCCCCGCAACGGTAAATGAGTTAGCGATCCGCATCATGCCACTGTGTATCGACATGGGAAGGCGCAGATCAGGAATATATTCCGCTCATGAGTCCGGAGACCGGCCTGAAGTAAACATTACGGTATTGCGGAGGGTAATTACCGGCATTCCGGTCGGCTTGTGCACAACCGATCACCGGGTTCATTTCTGGATTCCCCCGCAAATCATACTGGCCACGATTTTATCGTCCAACGATCAACCTAAACCAAGAGTCTAGAAATGTTCACTTTATCCACTCGCAGCCAAATAAGCATTGGTCTGGTACTGGCCGCACTGATGATCATTACACGCGGGCATCACTTCGCGTCATTACATTCCCTGCCCGGCGCTTCCTGGGCCATTTTCTTTCTGGCTGGCGTCTACCTGCGTTCGGCTTGGCCTTTGCTGGGGTTATTCGCGCTCAGCTGGGGACTCGACTTCGCGGCTTATACCTGGGGCGGCACCAGCGGATTTTGCCTGACACCGGCCTATGTATTTTTATTGCCAGCCTATACTTCACTATGGCTGGCTGGCCGTTGGTACGCCAATCACCATCAATTTGCCTGGCGCACCCTGGTGCCGCTTTTCTTCAGTGCAACAGCCGGTCTGATTCTGTGCGAACTGTTTTCCAGCGGTGGTTTTTATTTCTATTCTGGCCGTTTCACCGATACCAGCATGGTTGAATTTGGCCACCGGCTGAGCCAGTTTTTCCCGATGTATATTGAATCGTTTGTGTTCTATCTAGGAGTGGCTGGCTTGGTGCATGCCATCTTTGCCTTGATCCAGCGCCAGATCGATCCACACAGCACCATAACCGGATAACGCGATGACAGATGCCGCACGCACGCAGCGTCACCGTGAACGCATGCAACGCAAAAAGGCAATCGTCGATGCCTCGATTGCGCGCGCCGATCAGACGAAAGGCTTATTGCTGGTACTGACCGGCAATGGAAAAGGCAAATCCAGTTCGGCCTTTGGCATGATTGCACGCGCCTTGGGGCATGGGATGCGGGTGGGCGTGGCGCAATTTATCAAGGGCCGTTCGGATACCGGCGAGGAAGCTTTCTTCCGGCGCCAGCAGGATGTGATCTGGCATGTGCTGGGAGAAGGCTTCACTTGGGACACCCAGAATCTGGAACGAGATACCGCAACCGCACAACGCGGCTGGCACGTGGTGCAGGACATGCTGCGTGATCCGGCACTGGATTTGATCGTACTTGACGAGTTGACTTATCCACTCAAGTTTGGCTGGTTGGATTTGGGTACGGTACTGAATGATCTGGAGCATCGTCCGCCCATGCAACATGTCGTCATTACCGGGCGCGCAGCTCCCGAAGCGCTGTGTGAAGCGGCTGACACGGTCACTGAAATGCGTGATAGCAAGCATGCCTTCCGTGCCGGCATCACCGCCCAGCCAGGCATCGATTTGTAAGAGTGGCCAGATCGTTTAGCGCATCCGCATGAGTGTCAACAGTCACCGTTACAGCGCAAGTGAGCGCGCCACAGTTTACCGGGTCATTGCCGAGCGCCGGGACATGCGCCATTTTGTTCCGGATCCGGTCGATCCGCTTGTGTTGAAACGCTTGCTCGCCGCCGCGCATCAGGCGCCGAGTGTGGGCCTGATGCAACCCTGGCGGTTTATCCGGATCACTGAGGGCCGGTTGCGTCTCGCTCTGGCCGCTCTGGTTGAAGAAGAACGCATACGCACGGCCGATGCACTGGCAGAACGCGCCGATCAATTCATGCGCCTGAAGGTGGCGGGCATCCGTGAATGCGGAGAACTGCTCGTTGCCGTATTGGCTGACAAGCGCGAGCGACATATTTTTGGCCGGCGCACATTGCCGGAAATGGACCTGGCTTCGGTCGCCTGCGCCATCCAGAACCTATGGCTGGCGGCACGCGCCGAAGGGCTGGGCATGGGTTGGGTTTCGCTGTTTGACCCTGCTCAGCTTGCCCAGTTGCTGAACCTGCCGGCCGGCAGCAAGCCGGTTGCCATTCTATGCCTCGGCCATGTGCAGGCCTTCTACCCTGCCCCAATGCTAAAACTGACAGGCTGGGCAGTAGAACGCAACCTGGATGAATTGGTATTCCACAATGGCTGGGGCAATCTCGAGCCATGAGTGCCACGCTGGCCGTAGCGGCAGCTTTGTTGCTGGATGCGTGGCTGGGGGAAGCGCGCCGCTTTCATCCGCTGGTCGGATTCGGAAAACTGGCAAATTTTGCGGAACGCTATCTCCACGCCGATTCCCGCGCATTAGGCAGTGCGGCAGTGCTGCTGCTGATTATGCCCTGGACGCTGCTCATGATTTTGCTTGGATTCACAACCTGGCATGTTGCCATCGATATCCTGGTGCTCTATCTGGCACTCGGCTGGCATAGCCTGGATGCCCATGCCGGCCAAGTCATGCTGAGGTTGCACAAGGATGATCTGGCCGGCGCGCGTCAACAGGTAGGCTGGATGGTAAGCCGCGACACGGCAGACCTGAGTCAGACGAGTGTCACGCAGGCCACCATAGAATCTGTTCTCGAGAACGGAAATGACGCGATATTTGGCGCCATTTTCTGGTTTATTGTAGCCGGTGCGCCAGGCGCCTTGCTCTATCGCTTGGTCAATACACTGGATGCCATGTGGGGTTATCGTAATGCGCGCTATGATCGTTTTGGCTGGGCGGCAGCCCGGCTGGATGATTGCCTGAATTTTATCCCGGCACGACTGACTGCGCTCAGCTATGCGTTAGCAGGCAATGTGCGCCACGCCATGGCCTGTTGGCACAGGCAAGGAGCAGCCTGGAAAAGTCCCAATGCCGGGCCGGTCATGGCGGCAGGCGCAGGCAGCCTCCAGCTGACACTCGGCGGATCCGCCTGTTATCACGGCAAGCTGGAAATCCGCCCGCTTCTGGGCACCGGAGACGCACCCGGAATTGACGATATCAGCCGGGCATTGGGATTGATCAAGCGCACGCTGCTGCTCTGGCTGATGATTCTCTGTGCAGGAGAATGGTTAATTGGACATCTTTGAGCAATCTGAACAGCCAGCCGCCCTGCATCATGGCGGACGCTTGCGGGCAGCCGCGGCCCGTTACGCTATTCCCCTGGAAAGCTGGCTCGATCTCTCCACTGGGATCAATGTCAATGGCTGGCCTGTCAGAACACCACCCGCCTCCACCTGGGTGCGCTTGCCTGAAGAGGAAGACGAGTTGAATGCCAGCGCGTGCCGCTACTATGGGGCGGAAGCCGTATTACCGGTCGCCGGCTCGCAGGCTGCCATTCAGGCCCTGCCGCAACTGCGCGCGGCATCGCATGTCAGTGTACTGAATCCCGGCTATGCCGAACACGCACATGCCTGGCAACGCAATCGGCATACAGTGACTGCCGTGACGCCAGCGCAAATCGATGCAGCCCTGGCAACCTCCGATGTACTGGTTATCATTCATCCCAACAACCCAACTGGCGACGTATTTTCAACTGCACAGCTGCTCGCCTGGCATGCGCAGCTCGCTGAACGTGGCGGCTGGTTGATCGTGGACGAGGCCTTCATGGATGCCACGCCCGAATCCAGCCTGGCTCCCCATGCATGGATACCGGGTCTGATCGTATTGCGATCTTTAGGTAAATTCTTTGGACTGGCCGGTGCCCGGGTGGGCTTTGTGTGCGCCCACCCGCAATTGCTGACCAGGCTCAATCATTTGCTCGGCCCGTGGACTGTCAACGCACCGGCGCGCTGGATGGCGATAGCGGCGCTGCAAGATGACGCCTGGCACGAGCGAACCCGCCAGCGCCTGTTGCAGGACAGCCGGCGCTTACAGGCACTGCTGTGCCGGCATGGTCTGGTTCCTACCGGCGGCAGCGCTTTTTTTCAATGGATACGCACGGATCGGGCCGCTGAAATTTTTGCAGGGCTGGCTTCCCAAGGGATCCTGACCCGGCTTTTCAACCAACCGGACAGCTTGCGCCTGGGCCTGCCTGGTTCCGAGTCTGAATGGCAGCGGCTGGCCAGTGCGCTGGCCATGCTATAGCGCCGCAAACATATGAACAGCCAAACACTCATGATCCAAGGCACCACCTCGGATGCTGGCAAAAGCATGCTGGTGACCGCCTTGTGCCGTTGGCTGGCACGCCAGCAGATCCGCGTCGCGCCTTTCAAGCCGCAGAATATGGCACTCAACAGCGCAGTTACGATCGATGGCGGGGAAATCGGCCGCGCCCAAGCAGTACAGGCCTATGCCGCCGGACTGGTACCGCATACTGACATGAACCCGGTATTGCTCAAACCCAGCACGGATAAAAATGCCCAGGTCATCATCCATGGCCAGGCGATTGCCACCATGGATGCAAGCGGTTTCCACGATTACAAATCGATTGCACGGACCGCCGTACTGGCCTCCCACGCTCGGCTGGCCACCCAGTATGACAGGATTATTGTGGAAGGCGCCGGTTCGCCAGCAGAAATCAATTTGCGCGCAAACGACATTGCCAATATGGGATTTGCTGAAGCAGTCGACTGTCCGGTCATTTTGATCGCAGACATTGACCGTGGCGGCGTATTTGCTCATCTGGCCGGCACCTTGGCATTACTCAGCGAAAGTGAATGCGCACGCATCAAGGGTTTTGTCATTAATCGCTTTCGTGGCGACATCTCCTTGCTGCAGCCCGGCCTTGACTGGCTGGAAGCCTATACCGGCAAACCGGTGCTAGGCGTGCTGCCCTACTTTCAGGGCCTGCATCTCGAAGCGGAAGATGCTTTGCCCCACAACCCTGAGCCGATTATGGCGGACGCATCTGATAGGCTGCAGGTGGTTGTACCGGTTTTGCCGCGCATCAGCAACCATACCGACTTCGATCCGCTGCGTCTGCATCCACGGGTCGATCTCCACTTTATCGGACCTAACCAGGCCCTTCCGCCAGCCGACTTGATTATTCTGCCTGGCTCCAAAAACGTGCGCGCCGACTTGGCATGGTTGCGCAAACAAGGCTGGGAAGTGGCCATCAGGCGCCACTTGCGCTACGGCGGCAAATTGATCGGCATCTGTGGCGGTTTCCAGATGCTGGGAAAATGGATCCATGACCCCAAGGGACTGGAAGGCGATGCCGGCAGTGCGCATGGCCTGGCATTTTTTGAGATGGATACCACCTTATATCCTGAGAAGCAGCTGGGCAACGTGTGCGGCACGCTTGCCCATCAAGGTGCGGCAATGACTGGCTATGAAATTCATCACGGGGTGACTGTTTTCCAGAAAACCTACTCCCCAGCCGTGCATCTCGCGCAACGGACTGAAGGCGCCTTGAGCGCAGACGGACAGATCATGGGCTGCTATCTGCACGGCCTGTTCGAATCGGCCGATGCCTGCCGCGCACTCTTGCACTGGGCCGGGCTGACTGATCACCCGCCAGCCCCTGATTACCAGGCCATACGCAATGCCGCGATCAATTGTCTGGCTGACGGTGTCGAACAGCATTTGGATACGAACCGCCTCTATCAGCTACTCAACCTGCAAGGCATGGCCCCATGACCGACAGCCATAAAATCCTGATACTGGGCGGCGTGCGCTCCGGCAAAAGCCGCCTGGCCGAGCGTCTGGCAATGGAGAGCCGCATGCCGGTCACTTATCTTGCTACCGCCACCATTGGTGATGCCGAAATGCAGGCAAGAATTGATCTGCATCGCGCCAACCGCCCCGCTCATTGGCATGTGATCGAAGAACCGCTGCGGCTGGCAACCATACTCAGTCAATCCGCTGCAGCCAATCATTGCCTGCTGGTCGACTGCCTGACACTCTGGCTGACCAACCTGCTGCTGCATCCCGGCAGCAATATATTGGAAAATGAGCTTGCCGCATTGCTGGCCGTCTTGCCAGCTCTACCCGGCCGCATCATCCTGGTCAGCAACGAAACCAATATGGGCGTCACACCTATGGGTGAACTGAGCCGCCGTTACTGCGACCAAGCAGGCAGGCTGCATCAGCTCGTCGCCCAACAATGCCAGCAAGTGATTCTGATGGTGGCCGGTCTGCCGCATACACTCAAGGGAGATCCGCTTTGAGCATTGACAGCATAGTCGACTGGTTGCAACACCCTCCCGCATCGGTGAGTGATCAATTTCGCCAGTCAGCTCTCCAGCATCAGGCGCAGCTGACCAAACCCCCCGGTGCACTCGGCCGCTTGGAGGAAATCGCGGTCCAACTGGCCGCGATGCAGCACACATTGCATCCCAATGTCGATCATGTGCAGATTGCAATTTTTGCGGCCGACCATGGCGTAGCCGCCGAAAATATTTCTGCCTTTCCCCAATCGGTCACTTGCGAGATGATCAAGAACTTTGCAGCCGGGGGAGCGGCCATCAATGTGCTGGCGCATGCCCTGGGTGCGCAGCTGGAGATCATCAACCTGGGCACCGTACATCCGACCGGCAGGCTGAACGATGTCCGCCATTATCACCTAGGGCCGGGTACCGCCAACTTCCTGCATGCTGCCGCGATGAGTGGCCATCAGCTGGCCGCTGCGCTCAATGCCGGCCGCATCTGTGCCGAGCAAGCACAGGTCAATAAAAAGCAATTGCTGATTGTGGGCGAAATGGGAATTGGCAACACCACCAGTGCGGCCGCGCTTGCCAGCCTGTTGTTGAACATGCCACCGGCACAACTGGCAGGCGCTGGCACCGGACTGGATAGCACAGGCATTGCCCATAAGGTGCAGGTCATCGAGCAGGCGCTGGCATTGCACACGCCGCACATACATACCCCCCTGGAAGCATTGCGCCGGGTAGGCGGGTTCGAGATTGCGGCATTGACAGGCGCTTATGTGCGTGCGGCACAACTGGGATTGCCAGTGCTGGTCGATGGCTTTATCAGTACCGTTGCCGCGCTCACGGCCGAACGGATTTGCATCGGCAGTAAGCGCTGGCAACTCTATGCCCATCAGTCGCCCGAAAACGGCCATGCCCATATCCTGCAGGCGCTCGATGCCAGGCCACTGATAGATTTGGGCATGCGCCTGGGCGAAGCCAGCGGCGCGGCCGTGGCGCTCAATTTGCTGCGCCTGGCTTGCGCCCTGCACAATCAAATGGCGACTTTCTCAGCGGCCCAGGTTTCGACCAAGCAACGATAATATGGTGACCCAAGCAACAATTGATTTGCTCAGGCATGGTGAGACCACTGGCGGCATGCGTTATTGTGGCAGTACCGATCATGCCCTGACTGAGACGGGGTGGCGGCAAATGTGGGCGAGTGTCGAGCGCACGCCCATGCAATGGCAGCATATCATCACCTCTCCCTTGCAACGATGCGCGCGGTTTGCGCAAGCCCTGGCCGAGCGCTGCGCAATTCCACTCATCGAGGAAGCGCGCCTACGGGAAATTCATCTCGGTGCCTGGGAAGGACGTTCGGCGGCCGAGCTGATGCTCACCGATGCGGCAGCGCTGGCAAGATTCTGGCAGAACCCGCTCGATCACCCGCCCCCTCAGGCGGAGCATCTGCTGGCTTTCAGGGCCCGCATTCTGGCGGCTTGGCATGACATTCAGGTACGGTTTGCGGGCCAGCATATCCTGCTGGTCACCCACAGCGGCGTCATGCGCATGTTGGTGTGCCATATTCAGCAACGGCCCATGCAGCATTTGCTGGAAATCGAGGTGCCCTACGCCGCCATGAAAACGGTTGAGGTGATATGGCATGACAAGGACTGTCAGGCGACACTGAAAACCGGTCATTCGGCATGATAGAGCCCTTTCTGGTTGCAGTGCAATTCCTCACCCGGTTGCCGGTGTCGTTATCAGTCCTGCCGGAGGCAAAGGCCATCGGCTATTCCCTGGCGTTTTATCCCTTGATTGGCCTGCTGATCGGATCCTTGCTGGGTGGATTCGGTTGGCTATTGTGCGATGCCCCGCCCATGGTGGCGGCTGCGTTGTTGCTCGCTGGCTGGGTTCTGCTCACCGGCGGACTGCATCTGGATGGCCTTGCCGACAGCGCAGATGCCTGGATTGGCGGCCTGGGCAACACCGAGAAAACATTGGCCATCATGAAGGATCCCAACTGCGGCCCGGCGGGTGTAACTGTCATCACGCTGGGACTGCTGCTCAAATTTACCGCGCTGCACAGCCTGTTCATCAACCAGGAATGGATCCCGCTGCTGTATGCCACCCTACTGGCCAGAACGCTGATACCGCTTCTGTTCTTAACCACCCCCTATGTTCGCAGTCATGGCCTGGGCACTCCACTGGCAGCCCAGCAACCCCGCCACTTGAACATTCTCATTGTCACTGCCACCCCTTCCCTGATGCTGTGGATAACCGGTTTCGATTATTTTTGGCTGGTCATGACAGCCATTCTGGTATTCATACTTCTACGCGCAATGATGATGCAGCGTATTCAAGGCACAACCGGCGATACCGCGGGCGCATTGATCGAAGTGACGGAAACCGGTGTCTTGCTGGCAGCCGTTGTCTAATCGAAATTGGAGGAGGCTGACTGGCCTGAGACAGGCCTATTTTGCGATCTCGGCCCAATCGCAACAAATTATGAGTGCTTCCGAGTAAAATACGTCCGTGAGACACTGAGTCAATTCAAACGAGTCATCGCACAGCGTATAAAGCCATTCAAACGATTTGCCGCATCGACAAATTCCAGAATTACGGTGGCGCTATATATGCCGTGATGACGAATGCGTTCAGTATTTCCCTAAATTTGAGTTACTGATTAAAAATAACGAGGATCTTATTATGACGATTGCCCTGATTGCCTTTGATGGCTCCGAGAATGCCATGCGTGCCATTGAAAAAATGCTCGATACGGTCGATACCAGCACACTGCATGCGCATGTGCTCAATGTGTGCGAACCGATCAAAGTGAGTGAAGTCATTTTCAAAGACACCTTCGCGGACATGCAAGCCATTGACAAGGCGCGCAAGGAAGAGGGACTGGCTTTAATGGCAGCGGCAAAAGCGCGACTCGAAAGCGCCGGAATCAAGCATGATTTACATGTACGCTTTGGCGATCCTGCCGAAACCATTACCGAATTCGCGCGCACGCAGCAATGCAACTTGATCGTCATCGGCACTCGGGGCCTGGGTGCAATCAAGAACCTGCTGCTTGGATCAGTTGCCAGCAAGGTGCTTCATCTCACTGAAACACCGATCTTGCTCGTCAAGTAACGCGGCATATCTCTGCTGACAGCAGAGTAAAATCTGGATTCGTGAGTTGGGCACTTATTGGCACGCTCATTTCATGCTTGATCTGCCCAATGATGGGCTGAGCGAATTTTTTGGGATGCACTGCTTGATGTTTCGGCCACATGGCGATTCTGCAACTAGCTAGGAGGCTGTCCGAGAACAGACTGATCTACTGCGGACGAACCTGCCAGGCTGGATTTTTCGATCCTTTTCGTTGAATAGAATAACTATTCGCCTCAAATGATCGAAAAATCCCGCTCAGCCAGCTTCGCCCTCGCTACAATCGCTATTCTCGGACAGCCTCCTAGGCCTCTCCCCACGCCACGGCAGTTTGCCTGCGCCCACAAAACCGCACAAGTTATTTGGCTCAACTGACAAATCCAGGTTGAATTTGGAAAACATCGGCCAACAAGGGGCTGACCTTGGGGACCGCAGCCAGGCCCAGACAACGGGCCAGGCGATTGACACGATACTGCACCTCGGTATCATCGGTGGGTGGAAACATATGCGCTATGTAGGGCTGGTAATTGGCCGTGCCAGGAATATGGCGGCTGATGCCCGCAACCAACCGGCGCCCGTATAGAACCAGCCGGGCTGCAGTCAATTCCGAACCCTCCACGTCGCATGCCAGCAATGGTTGAAGAGCGTCCAGAATGCGTTCGCTGGCCAGCTCAGGTGCATCAAAAGTCGCCAGCGCCCGATTCAGCAGCGCCCGGCGTGCGGGATCCTCGATCTGATCACGAAAGCTGCCAGTCCGGTCCTGGATACAGGCCGCCACCCGGTCTGCCAACTCAGCGACATTTCTGGCTTCGAGACTGATGCCGTTAGGCAAAGGATGATCATACTGGTCCGAAACCACTGGCCGGTAAGCAATGGCCGGGCACTCAAGCTGACAGGCTTCGATAGCAGTGGTGCAGCCATTGTGGATGACCGCATCGGCTGCCATCAACCAGGGCACGACATTACCCTCGCGGTCGATCGCCAGATTGGGCAAACCTGCGGCCAATTCATCCCACACCGCGCGGTTTTCACTCGGGTGTGGGCGCAGCACGAAACATGTACTGGGCAATGCCCGGATGAGGTCAGGCAGGGTTGCCAGGAAAGCGTTATAGAGCTCCCACTTATGGCGCGCAAACCCAGCGCGTGAATGCCCGGATCCCCCTTCACGCAGCCATTTGAGATGACGATTCTGGCGCGGCTGGTAATGATTGACACGCGAGAAATTGGTATTGATCAGAACAAAACGCCCGTGCCGCTGGCGGATCGCATTCAGCTCATCGTCAAAACAGCTGCGAAACACTGGGCGCAACAAATCCGTACGCGGATTACCGGCCAGTGCGATCGGGGTATCCGAGTAATCGGGGTGATCCCGCCAAGCCGCCGCATTGGCTTCGCCCCACGCTATCAGCAACGAAGGGAGATTCAAGTTGGGGCCGTGAATTTTGGTGCGCCAATATATTTCTGGCGAAGCCCATACCAAGCCCTCTTCATCCCAGACCGCCAATTTGTGGCCCAGCAGCTTCGGCATGGTCAGGCTTAACCGGCTGCGCCCGGTCAGGCTTTTTCCCACATATACCGCTGGATCAAACCGGTGCAGGTTGAGATCGATCGGTTTTTTACTGCCCACGATACTTGTAATGCCACGCGCGGCCGCCAGCACGGCCAATAGCAGCTTGGCATCCAGTTCGCGTGAGCGCGTTTCACAAGGCAAGATCAACCAACGCATGAGTTATCAATCCCGGGAAACTTGTAAAAACCCGTTATTCTAGCATAATGGATTGGCCTGAATTCCACCCGCCAGCCTCACAAAACCGTTGGTTCAGCTGCATTTTTTCTTGAATGCATCCGGTTGGTCCGATAAAATATGTCCTTTTATACTTCAGCATGGCATACAACAGGTGCCATCTGACGCTGTCATTCAGCAGCCTTCAATGACGTGGAAAAATAATTGAAAGCTGGGCTGTTTGTAAGACTCCCTTTAACTGATAAGTCCCTGACTGGCACCCCCTCTGCCAGAGCCTCTCGCTCATATGCTGCAGTTGTTTGCCCACCTAAATGATGAAAGCCCTGTTTTTTCTACGGCATTACAATGATGTGGACCATATCACCCCGGTCATTACGCGCTGGATCGAATCCGGCAACACATGCGATGTGGTGCTGATCGGATTCGACCGCTTCCAGCACGATTATCGCATCGCGCATCTCAGCCAATACGCATCTGTCAGGCTTGCGCATATTCGCGATGTGATTTCGGGCCCGCTCTACCTGGCCTGGCGTCTGCAAATGGTGCCGGTACTGAATACCTTTCACCGGTCCTCACTGAAAGCGTCTGTAGAGGTGGTCAACAAACTCTGGCCAAAGCGAAGAAGGGAAGCGCTATGGCGGCGGGTCAGCCGACAGCTGCTTGACCGCACTTTCGGTCATGATGGCCGTGGCGTGATCGCATTCGACTGGGTTGAACGCAACACGACCATCGCCACGGAATGGATAGAAATACTATTGACCATGGCCCGGGCGCGGGGATTATCAACGGTATCGCTTCCGCACGGCGACAGCCCGCATGCCAATCGGCTCATTCGGCGCAATGAGCGGCGGCCGGGACCGGACCCGGTATTTTCGGCTGCTGCCATGTTCGACAAGGTCGTCGTGCCAAATGAACTATGCGCCACCCGTTTCCGCCCCTTTATGAAACATGAAGACGTGGCTGTACTGGGCTCGCCGCGTTACTGCGACGAATGGCTGACCCGGTTAGCGGATATCACGCCGCCATCGCCCCTGGTGCGTGACGACAGCCGGTTCAAGATGGTGCTGTTTCTTCGCAAGGCGACCTTTACCACTTTCTGGGAAGAAGTTGGAATCGTCATTCATATGCTGGCGGATTTTCCGAACCTGGAATTGGTCATCAAGCCACATACCCGCGGAGGCTGGCAACAGCGGCTGACATGGGACCGCTCGATCCGCCGCCGCGCCAATGTCCACATTGCCGACAGCAATCTGCATTCGCCACACCTGATCGACTGGGCCGATGCCATCATGGATGTGGCCACATCCGTCTCATTCGAAGCGGTTAAACTGAACAAACCGGTATTGGCCGCCGACTATTTGCACGCCGGTCGCTCGGTCGTTGCCGACTATATGCCAGAAACCGCCCTGAATTGCCGCGATGATATTTACTATAAAACCGAGGCTTTGCTACGCAATGGCGGCAAGAATTTCTATAACACTGCCAACCGCCAACGATTTATTCACGAAATAATCGATCAGGGCAAGCCAGACATACTGCTCCGCTATGTGCAGTTCCTATCTCGGGAAACTTGAAATGAACAATTACGTACAACGTTTTTTACTGGAAAACCTGGATATTCGCGGTGCCATCGTGCATCTTGACAGCGTATGGCAGCAAATGCTGCAAGACCGTCATTACCCCGCGCCTGTCATGCAGCTGCTGGGAGAAATGAGCGCAACCACACTGCTGCTGGGAGACAATCTCAAACAACCTGGGCGCTTGACTGTCCAGCTGAAAGGCAATGGACCCGTCTCCATGCTGGTCATCGATTGCAACGAAAGTCTGCGTTTACGCGGCATGGCAAAATACGCCCCGCCCATCACAGCACAACCGGTACCCGATTTACTGGGCCATGGCCAGCTGGTTCTGACGCTGGACATGGCATCAATGCGTGAAGCCTACCAGAGCATAGTGCCGCTCGATGGCGAAACGGTCGCCGAAATTTTTGAACATTATTTCAGGCAATCCGAGCAACTGCCTTCCCGCCTGTTTCTGGTCACCTCGAATGCTGCCATTTTCGGCATTCTCTTGCAAAAACTGCCGGCCGCCGATCAGCTGGATCCGGATGGCTGGACGCGTGCCGGCATGCTGGCGGCAACCGTGCAGGAGCAGACCATGTTCAATCAGACTGCCGAAACAATACTCTCCCGCCTGTTTGCCGAAGAAACAGTGCGTATTTTCGACGCACGTACCGTCAACTATGGCTGTCAGAATGATCCAGCCAAAATCTATGGAATGTTGCAATCACTCGGCCGCGAGGAAATCAACGCCATTTTGCAGGAACATGGAGAAGTTGTCGTACACGACGATATTTGCAACAAGGAATATCACTTTGATGCACTGACCATCGATGCCATCTTTCGTGAAGCTGGGCCAACAGTGCACTGACAAAGCTTTTCGAATGCAGGCTGATTGAATACGGCACGAGGTTTATCGGCATAGTTCCCAGTAGAAATATTAGGCTCGTCAGCAGAATCTGTGGGCGACATCCGGTTCAGGTAGCGCGCCAAGTGCATGATATAATGCGATTTCTGCGCCATGAAAGGTTCGAAATC
>NZ_FNOY01000108.1 GCF_900107165.1 Nitrosomonas halophila | reverse complement strand
GACAGAAAAAAATCCGTAGTGCCAACCGACTCCAGTTGAAAATTTTAACTTGTTGAAAAATTGGGGATGTTTGAGATAGGGTCACGAAGTTGGGTTAACGAGCCCTTAGCTGCTTATCGGTGCGCAGGCGCACCCTACGTGAGGGACTGGTAACGATGGGATGGTTGTGGGGTGCGCTTGCGCACTACAAGACCGGCAGTGGATTGTTTTTGGCTGCCAGGGCAGTAGCAGGTTATTTTGGCGAGACTATCCTCGCGCTGAGCGAAGCTGTTTTCGGCTGACAGGGAAATAAGGAGAGTCTGGGCGAAACGCGTTTCGATCAATCTTGACGGGCCGCTGGCGCGGCACGTGACAGGCGTGGATTCGTTCAACAAATACGCGGCAACTGCTCACCGCTGAGCCAATCGACAATCCTGCGGCCACCGAAAGCCGTTTCCATTTGGACAAAGCATTGTGGATCCTCGATGACTTCACCGATGATGGCGGCTGCCTGTCCCAGGGGGTGGGCGCGCATCGTTTCCAGCAGGCGGTCGGCGTCTTCGGGCGGGCATATGGCGACCAGTTTGCCTTCATTGGCGATATAGAGTGGATCGAAACCCAGGAATTCGCAGGCGGCACGGACCGGTTCGCGTATGGGGAGCTGGTGTTCGTCGATGGCGATGCCGACTGCCGATTGCAATGCAATTTCGTTCAGGATGGTGGCCAGGCCGCCGCGGGTGGGGTCGCGCAATACCTTGATGGCGGGTACGGCAGCGATCATGTTGGCGACCAGGTCATGCAGGGCGGCGGTATCGGACTCGATTTCGGTGTGAAAACCGAGATTCTCGCGCAATGACAGGATCGTGATGCCATGGTCGCCCAGCGTGCCGGAGACCAGCACACGGTCACCGGGCCGGGCCCGGTCGGCGGCAATCTCGATCCCATCTGGTACGCTGCCGACGCCGGTGGTGGTGATGAAAATCCCGTCCCCCTTGCCCCGTTCGACGACTTTGGTGTCACCGGTGACGATCTGGATGCCGGCCGCTTGCGCGGCTGCGGCCATCGATGCAACGATGCGTTTGAGATCCGCCAGCGGAAAACCTTCTTCCAGTATGAACCCTGCCGACAGATAGAGCGGTTTGGCTCCGGCCATGGCGATATCGTTGAGTGTGCCGTGCACTGCCAGGCACCCGATATCGCCGCCGGGGAAAAACAGCGGCGAGATGACGTAGCCATCGGTCGACATGACCATCCGTCCCGTGGGCGGGGAAAAGCAGGCCTGGTCATTGAGCGCGCTGAGCATGGCATTGTCGAATGCGGAGACGAACAAGGTCTCGATCAATTGCGTCATGGCGCGTCCGCCGCCGCCATGGCTCATCTCCACCCGGCCGCGCTTGAAATCGATGGGGCGGACGTAACTGGAGCGGATTGCCTGTTTGTTGAAGGTCATTGTTGTGTCGTTGTGGATCTGGATTCGGTGAAGCGGCCATAACGGTAATAGGCTGCGCAGGCGCCTTCTGACGAGACCATGCAGGAACCGATCGGATTGTCGGGCGTGCAGGCAGTGCCGAAAATCTTGCAGTCGCGTGGATGCTTGACGCCACGCAGGATCGCCCCGCATTCGCAGGCCTTGTTATCGGGAATGGCCAGGGGCGCTATTTTAAAGCGTTTTTCCGCATCGAAATCGGCAAAAGTGGTTTTGATCTGCAGCGCGCTGTAGGGCACCCAGCCGAGGCCACGCCATTCGAAGGTGCGCCGCAATTCAAAGACTTGCGCAACCAGCTGTTGTGCCTTGCGATTGCCGTGGCGGCTGACCGCGCGCGTGAATTCGTTTTCGACTTCCGCCCGCCTGGCATTGATTTGCTGGATCAGCATCAAGATCGCCTGCATGACATCCAAAGGTTCAAAACCTGCGATCACGACCGGTTTCTGGAACTCCTCGGAGAAATATTCATATGGCTGGCTGCCGATGATGGTCGATACATGCGCCGGCCCGATGAATCCATCCAACCTGATTCGGCCAAGCGTGCGGATTTCAGGCGATTGCAGTATATGGGAGATGGCCGAGGGGGTGAGGACATGGTTGCAAAAGACACTGAAATTGGCCAGCCCCAGCGCCTGCGCCTGCAAAATGGCCACTGCGGTCGGGGGGGTGGTGGTTTCGAAGCCGATCGCGAGAAACACCACCTCCTTGTGCGGATTCTCGCCGGCTATCCGTAGCGCATCCAGGCTGGAATAGACCATGCGTATGTCAGCCCCGGCAGCCTTGGTCTTGAGCAGACTCATGCCATGGCTGGCCGGCACACGCAGCATGTCGCCATAGGTGCAGAGAATCACATCCGGCGTCTGCGCGAGCTGGATCGCGTTTTCGATCCGCCCGATCGGCAGGACACAGACCGGACAGCCCGGTCCATGGATCATATGGACGTTGTCCGGCAACAGATCGGTCACCCCATAACGGGAAATCGCATGGGTATGCCCGCCGCAAAATTCCATGAAATGATATTGCCGCCGGGGATCGGCCGCCCGCGCAATGTTGGCAGCGATTATTTTAGCCAATGCGCCATCCCGGAATTCATCGACATATTTCATGGTGAGGGCTCTCCGGCGCTATCCTGAGCGGACAGTTCCGCGAACAGTGCGAGCGTGCGGGCAGCCTCGGCCGGATCGATTTTTTCCAGGGCATAACCGACATGCACGATCACGTAATCACCCGGTTCAACATTCTCCACCAACGCCAGCGATATCTCGCGCCTGATACCGCTTAAATTGACGATCGCATCATCGCCGTTGATCTGTTCAACGCGGGCAGGAATGGCTAGACACATAAAGCTTGGATCTGAATTCGACAAATGGAAGCATATGATTTCTGGCAGCTACTTGGACGCACTAAGAGTGATCATACAGCAGTATCGCACCTGCTGCCGTGGCTGCCCAGTTATTAACCACGAATGGACACGAATACACACGAATACTGATTATCACCTCGGCTGTCATTCACCTGTAACCCAACCGGCCATCCAGCAGCCCTTCGCATCCCACGATCTCAGCACGGCCAAGCAGCTGTCCCATACACCTCATTACACCATTCGTGTGAATTCGTGTCCATTCGTGGTTTGCTCGGCGGCATATTCTAGAACAGCACTTCCGTGGAAAAGTAGGTGTAGTGGGTATTTCGGTCGCCGGGCGCGTCCGGTGCGTTGCGGGGGTACTTGCCGAAGTTGAAAAACATGTAACCGGCTTGCAGGATCACGTTTTGATGTACATGCCAGTTCATGCGCAGTTCGTAGGTATGACCGAGAAAACTGCCGGAGCGGCCATCTGGGTCGCTCAAGCCGGTGTTGATCCAGGGCGTCTTGGGATCGGCCAGCCAGGTGAGCCGATGCTGGAACGAGGCCATGAACTGGTCGAGCGGATGGACAAGCAGGCGGTAGGCGGCGGTCAGCAGATTGCTGCGCTGGAAGGGGCCGATGATACCGGTCGGCTCGAATTCGAACATGCGCCGCCCGTAGAGCAGATCGACATCCGGGCTGGCGTAGTCGAATTTGAGCTGAAACTGGGGATTCCACTTGGCATCGAAGGTGTAATCGATTTCGCTGTGATGGACATGGGCGAAGCGTCTGGCACTCGCGCGACTATGAAACTGGTATTGCGATTCAATCTCGAAACCGAACTGCCGCGTCCGGCTCGGTTTGAACAGACGGTAGCCGAACATATGGAAGTCGCGGTCACCAGTACGGCTTGAGTGGCCGATATAGTCGAGCTCAGCCCGCAGCCATGGCAGCCGCTCGGCGGGTGGAAGCAGCAGATAGGTGCCCCACAGGAAGTTGTCATTATTGCCGAGCGCCGGGTCGAGGGCGCGCATTTTTCTATCGACCGGCCAGACAGCGAAAGCATTGGATTCGAAATCATCCGGTCTGCCCGCCTTCCAATATACGCCATCGTAGGCATTGGTCGCATTGCGGAAATTGTTGCGCGCAATCCAGCGGCCTCTTCCCAGATCCATGTTGACCCGGCCGAGCTGAATCTCGGCCGGTAAATCCAAGTCGAAGATACGCTTGAAATGAAAATCGATATGTAATTGCTGGATATCGAATTGGTTGACATGACCGGTGTTTACGTTCGAGTCGGCTTCGTTCAGGTGCACCCGCGAATCCTGCAATTCGATCGTGAAGCGCAATGGGTCGAGCCGTTCCTGAATGGCGATCAATAAGCGGGTGCGATGAGACAGTTGTTGATCGATCGAGCGCAGCCCTTGCCGGAATTGCCCGTTCATGTATTCATAGCGGGTGCGATGCGAACCGGCCAGCAGCAGCCAATCCGGCAGGCGGATTCGATCGGGGAATCCGTTGGCATAAACGGTCAGCTCGCTCGTGGCCTCGCCAAACTCATCCGTGACCCGGCTGTCTTCGTGCAAGGCCAGTTGCGTGGGGGTTGGGTGGACAAAATCTGCTACGGTCTGGCGTGGGTCAATCACGGCATTTCGCCATGACGATACTGAAAAACGCCCGTCGCTCTTCTTGCCATCCGGATCGGGTGGGTCCGCGTACAGGGTCTGGGAAGAGATACCAAACAGAATCAAGGCGAGGAGTTTTCTGCCTGACGCGGGTTTAAAAGAATCATCGAGCATTGAATACGGGGCGTACTGGCTGGTTTCCGATTGGCTATGCTACTTCGGCACGCTTGCCTGTGTAAACCGGAAATAGCCAGTTTGTTTCCGAGCCATATCATGTATGCGGCAGAAACAGAGGCGGCCTTGCCCGCCTCTGTGAGTAGCGAGAGTAGGGTGCTTGCGCATCGTCAACCCCCCCGGCTTTAACTAACCACGAATGGACACGAATAGACACGAATACTGAAAACCACGGCAACTGGAATTCACCCCCCAACCGAACCGGCTATCACGCATTCACCCAGCCGTGCGACAAGATCCAACCAATGTGAGCGCCACCACCAAATAATTCGTGTCTATTCGTGTCCATTCGTGGTTAGTTTGTACGCAGTAACAGCAGCAAATCTAGCGGGTTGAAGTCCCGTCCGGGGAGTTGTCCGTACGCCCCGGTAGCATGAGGAAGCGGCGTCGCGGCAACGCGGGGTCGTGAGTTTCCACACAGCAAGAGAGCAGGCCGTAACGCAAGTGAACCCATGAGTAGCCTCGTAAACGAAGTGG
>NZ_FNOY01000037.1 GCF_900107165.1 Nitrosomonas halophila | reverse complement strand
ACACGATACGACAAACTGAAGCGAAATTATGAAAGTATGGTAGCCATGGCGTGTGGGTATCTGTGGTTACCTATGTGAAATGTCAACAGACCCTAGCAAAATGAATTTCGCAAAAACTTTTATATCGTGCAGGATTGGTGGCGCTGCATGATCGATCATAGCTATTTTGACCGCATTCTGAATCTTTGGTAGATTGGTCGCGGTGCGGAAACATTCGCTTGTTTTCCATATTTCTGACATCACAATTTCGAGAAGCGCCTTGCATTGCCATCCGGCGAAAATCTGTTGTGCGGTCAATACGACCCACTCTTCCAGGTGCTATGGGCACTGATCATGACAATCCGGCAAGCTTGTCCCACACCCATCGATCTGACGTTGGACAGCATCAGCCTATCACCCATCCATACCGGTTTTCATGCCCAGCAATCAACCTGGTGAACCCCCATATTATGAGATTTTCAGGTTGAACGGCAGGGCGGAGCGTATTCACCGCTATTTGGTGATTTTTCTGCATGTCATCATGGCGGTGGAGCTGGTGTTCGTCATCAATGACGGCCATTGGATGCATGCATTCCTATTGCTTGCCATCAGCAGCATTACTCTGATGCCGGTCGTGCTGGGGCGCAGATTCCAGATTTACATCCCGGCCGAATTCCAGATTCTGGCGATTCTGTTCGTTTTTGCCGCCTTGTTCCTGGGCGAAATCCATCGCTATTACGACCGCCTGTGGTGGTGGGATATCGCGCTGCATGCGAGCGCCGGCCTGCTTCTGGGCATTTTTGGCTTTCTGTTGGTGTACGTGCTCAACGAAAACGAGCGCGCCGAGCTGTCGATGCGCCCGCGTTTCATCGCGTTCTTTGCCTTTCTGTTTTCTGTTGCCGTGAGCACCCTGTGGGAAATTTTCGAGTTTGCAATGGACCAGATTCTCGGTACCAACATGCAAAAGCCGATGCTGGGCGATGATTCCGGATTGACCGACACCATGTGGGATCTGATCGTCAATGTGATCGGCGCGCTCATCATCAGCCTGCTCGGCTGGTGGTACCTGGTGCGGGGCAAGCGTTCCTTTATCGAAGTCTGGATAGCCAAATTCATCGACCGCAATCCACGCCTTTTCAGCCGTTACGACAAGCATCCTCAGGATGGAGACTGATCCCTCCGGCTATGCGCTTCCCCTTGGAATAAAGCGGAGAAAACTGTTTATTTCGGGATTATGAACCCGGAAAAGTGCGGTGTATTCTTGACCCGGATTGTCCGGACATCGCTTGCAAGAACGGTGTCTGCGGAAAAACGGCCTACCGATTCATCAATTGATCGCAAGACATGTCGTTATGACAATCAGAAAGTTGCACGCCGCTTGCCCGTTTTCAACCGCTTTGCACAATCATCAGGGGAATTTTGAATGGCTCGAATAAAATCCGCTCGCGCTGCATCAGCCGGCCGATCACCCGCACAAGCAGCCACAACGGCTATTTCATCAAGCATGCATTTCCCTGAAAAGCACAAGAACTCTTTCTGCCCGGACATGGCAAGCTTGCCTGGCGTCAAGCCCGCCCATGCAGCCGGCTGCAAGGAAATCGTTTTTATCGACCAGGGCGTCGAAGACTATTCCCATCTGGTTGCAGCGGCCAGGGCAGGCGTCATGGTGCATGTCATCGACAGCAGCCGGGACGGCGTGCGCCAAATTAGTGCCACTCTCAAGCAGCAATCGGGACTCAGTGCCGTGCACATCGTTTCACATGGCAGCGCGGGCTGCCTGGCACTCGGAAACAGCCTGCTCGCAGTCGAAACACTTGCGCGTTATCGGGGCGACCTGTTCGCCTGGCAGCAGGCGCTGAATGAGCATGCCGAAATCTTGCTGTATGGCTGTCACGTCGGCCAGGGGACGCTGGGTGAATATTTCGTCGGGCAGCTCGCGGATATGACTGGTGCGAAAATAGCTGCATCCAGCCATTTAACTGGAAATGTTGAACAGGGGGGGAATTGGATACTGGATGTCACTGAGGGCGACGTGTCCGCCAGATTTGTGTTTTGTAAAGAAAAACTCAAATATTTCAACTCGCTTCTCAATACAAACACCTTGGATTTTACAAATGATACAGTTTCCGATTATGTAACCGCCGTTCATCCAACTGATAACTTTGGAACGATACATTTCAAAGTCGTGCGTGACTCTGACTCGACAGGAACAGTAAGAACATCCCTGAATCTAGCTGAAACAGGTTCAATCAATGATACGTATGATGATTTTTATTACCCGGGGACTGATGGCACTTATTTGGTTATATATACCGATGGGCGCGAAGTTAGCTTCCAGTCGGTCAAATTTGGCAGTATTGGGGCGTCTATTTATACAAGCCTGACGGTTTATGCCTATAAAGATGATGTCTTGTTAGGTAGCGAAACATTCTCTCCTTCAGGCGCCACTTTTCCAAATGATGAAACTGTCGAGATAGTAACATTCACTAGTCCAATTTTCAGAAACGCTGATGAAATTCGTTTGATTGGTGCCAATAATTTTGGTAACGATGTTGGGCAGTTACTGATTGATGATTTGGTTATTGCCAATGCGATCTTACCCAATGATCCTCCTTCCCTGACCATCAATGACACCACCCTCGCCTATGCCGAGAATAATGCTGCTACCCAGATCGACGCCAGCGCAACACTCAACGATCCGGACGGCGACGCGGACTGGAATGGCGGAACGCTCACCATCCAGATCACCGGCAACGCTGAAGCGGCAGACCACCTCAGTATCGTCGGTAACGTGGGTGGGATCCACGCCGACGGTACTGCGCTAAAAGATGGTACAACGGTAATTGGCACCTTGAGCGCGGAAGGGGGCACGGTTAACGACGATACAGTGCTGACCATCACCTTCAACGTCAACGCAACCAATGTGCGGGTGCAGCAGGTCGTCCAGGCCATTCATTACCATAATGATTCCAACGATCCCGGCATCGGGGACCGCACCATTACTTTCACGGCAACCGACCGGCATGGCGGCACAGCGTCGGATACACGCACCGTGGCGATCACTGCCATCAACGATGCGCCGATATTGACGGCAACTCCCGCTGCGCCGACCTTTACCGAAGGCGGCGCAGCGGTATCGCTGTTTTCCGGAACGGCAATCGATGCCGTGGAAGCGGGTGACCAGATTGTTGAACTGGTCCTGACTGTCATCCAGGTGACCGATGGCATGCATGAAGTGTTAACCATCGATGGGTCCGATGTCAGCCTGACGGATGGCAATTCAGTCGCAGCCACAGCCACCCATGCGATGACGGTCGGAGTGGCTGTGACAGGGACTACGGCTACGGTCACCATCAGTAAGGCGGGCGGCATCGCCCCCGCCGAGGCGCAAACCCTCGTCGATGCGATCGCCTACAGCAATACCAGCCAGAATCCAACGGCAGCCGAGCGCGTCATCACCCTGACCTCGATTCAGGATAGCGGCGGCACCGCCGATGGCGGGGTGGATACCACCGTGCTGGCCATTGCTTCCACCGTGACCGTCGTGCCAGTCAACGATCCGCCTGAGATTGGCAATCTGGATGGCGATGCGGTCGGTTTCAGTGTGGGCGGCGCGGCGGTTGCGCTGGATAAGGATGCCGATGTGACGCTGACGGACGTCGACACGAGCGTATTCGCTGGCAGTAACGTGACGGCAGCGATAACCGCCAATGGCCAGTCTGCTGAGGACGAGCTGCTGGTCGGCGATGTCGGGCCCATTTCCCTGTCAGGCTTGAATGTCGAGCATACCGATGGCGTCACCATCGGCACCGTGACAGGTGGAACCGCTGGAGAGAGCCTGGTGGTGACGCTGAATGCCCATGCAACCGTGGCACGGGTGGAGGATTTGCTGAAAGCCTTGCAATATGTCAACACCAATCCGGACACGGTCAATACTGACCCACGCACCGTGAGCGTGACAGTCGATGACGGCGAGGATGAACATTCCACTTCGCTCGCTCAGTTGATTACGGTTACCCTGGTCCGGGCGCCCATCATCGATCTGGATAGCGATGGCAGTACTTTCACTGAAAAGGGTGGGGCCGTTGCCCTGGTGGGTGAAGATGCGACGATTACCGATGATGGCAGTTTCAAGTCACTCACCGTCACGCTTACTAATCGCCCGGATGGCGTAGCCGAAAGCCTGAGTTCCACCTACGGTACCGGTGCTCTGACAGTCAATGGCGAGGACGTCACCATTGCTGCCTATGACAATGCCACCGGTGTGCTGCATATCAGCGTGACTGGTGGCCCGGTTTCCGAGGAAACCATGCAGCTACTGATCAAATCGATCCGTTATGACAATGCCAGCAACGATCCCGATACGACCGCGCGCAGCATTACCTTTAGCGCTACGGACAACGATGATCATGTCGGGCCCCCCGTCACTGCTACCCTCAACATGGTGCCGGTCAACGATCCGCCGGCGCTGACGGCTATCGGTGAGAATCCCGCCTTTTCCCAGGGAGGAGCGGCTGTCAGCCTGTTCAGTGGCGCTGCCGCCAGCACGGTCGAAAGCGGTCAATCGCTGAAACAGCTGATCATCACTGTCACGAATGTGACCGATGGCGACGGTGCAAATGAGTGGCTGTCGGTTGACGGGCAGGAGATCGCCCTGTCCGGTGGCAATTCGGGTACGACTGATGCCACTGGCATTACATATAATGTGACTTGGGCGGCGAATACCGCAACGCTGACTTTGACTAAAGCGGGCATGAACACAGCGGCCGTGCAGGCGCTTGTCGAGGGACTCGGCTACCGCAACACCAGCACGCCGCCCAGCGATAGCACCCGGGTCGTGACCCTCACCCATCTGAAAGACGATGGCGGCACCGCGGATGGCGGAGAAGATACGGCAGTGCTTTCGATCGCGTCGACCGTCAGCGTGACGCCTTATCCGACTCTCAGCAGCGCAACCTATGATGCGGCAGCCGGCGAGCTGATCGTAACCGGTGCCCATATCCAGGCCAACGGCAGTGGGGCCGATATCGATGTTTCCAAGCTGACCGTTACGGGCGAAGGCGGGGAGACCTATACCCTGATGGATTCTGCCAATGTCAACCGTACTTCAGACACGCAGTTCACCGTCACATTGAGCATGGCCGACCGGGCTGCACTCAATCAGATCATCAATAAAAACGGCGCGGCTTCCACCACCAGCACAGTCTACAATCTGGCCGCGGCCGATGACTGGAATACGACCGTGATGGATGGCGATACCGCTGACATGACCGGAAACGGGATAACCGTCAGCAACGTGCCTGTACCCGCGATCACTTCCGCAACCTACGATGCGAGTACCGGCATATTGGTCGTGACCGGCACCGGCTTTGTGAAGCGTGCGGGCGCTGATAACGATATCGATGTTTCCAAACTGTCTTTCACCGGGGAAGGCGGCGAGAGCTACACGCTCACCAGTGGCAATGTCGACATTACATCGGGTACCGCCTTCACGGTTACGCTGAATGCCGCAGATAGAGTGGCCGTTAACCTGTTTCTCAACAAGAATGGCACGGTTTCGACGGGCGGCACATCCTATAACCTGGCTGCGGCCGAAGACTGGGCGGCTGGCGCCGATGCGGCGGTGGCGGTCGCTGACTTGGCCGGAAACGGAATAACCGTCAGCAACGTGGCCGTACCGGCCATCACAGCTGCCACCTATGACGCCAGGACCGGCGTGCTGGTGGTGACCGGCACCGATTTTCTGAAACTGGATGGCGCTGCCAACGATATCGACGTTTCCAAGCTTAGCATTACGGGTCAGGGGGGCGCGACACATACCCTGACTGACACGGCGAATGTGGAAATTACTTCAGGCACGTCTTTCAGCGTGACATTGAGCGCAACCGACAAGGCTGCCGTCAATCAGATCATCAACCGCACAGGCGCCACCGCAGTTGACGATACCTTGTATAACCTCGCAGCTGAGGCGGGCTGGGCGGCTGGTGCAGCAGTCAGTGTAGCTGACATGACTGGAAACAACATCACGGCCACTCTGCCGCCACCGTCTTCTGGTGCTGGCGGCAGGACCGCGCCGCCAGCCGTGCCCACAACTGCCACGGTCGATGGAATGCCGGTGACGATAATTAAGCAATCCGATGGTGCCGTCCTCCTGACCGTGCCGGTGGTGGGGGGCAATTGGGAAAACGACCCGGCCACTTCATCCCATGAGCATGCCGATATTCCGGTCATTACCGATGCGCAAGGCAAGCCGGTATTGACTGTCGGTTTGCCGATCGGTGTGGGTTTGCGCACAGCAGGTCAGTCACAGGCACAGGACACATCCAGCGCCGCTGAAGATTTGGCTGCACGTATTCAAAACAAGATTACGCCGGGAAGCGCTTCGGGCCAAGCCATGATGGCGCATGCCCGGCAATTTATCGATACCCTGGAATTGGGCAGTTCGGCGCATGTTCATACCCTCGAACTGATAGCGGATGCGTCACAGCGCGCTGAGGTGCCGATCATGATCACGGGTTCAGCCGATCTTGCCAGCGGCAAGCAGCTGTTGGTGATCGATGGCAGCAATCTGCCGCCCGGTACCGTCTTGCGGCTGGACGATATCGCTTTCGCGGCTGTGAGCGGGCCGGTCCACCTGATGGGGGGTAAAGGGGGAAATTTCGTCACGGCCGATGGCCAGGACCAGGTCATTATCCTGGGTGCGGATGATGACATCCTGTTTGGAGGCGATGGCAACGATATCGTGGGCAGCCTCGGCGGCGACGATTTTGTATCCGGCGGTGCCGGGGATGATGTCGTGTTTGGCGGGACCGGCAATGATATTTTGCTCGGTGGGCCCGGTAATGACCGGCTCAATGGTGGGTTCGGATTCGATATGGCTCTCCAGGAGGGCGTGCTTGCTGATTACGAAGTAACCATCCGCGGTCATGAAGCGATTCTCACGCATCGCAATGGAGAGATCGATTCGCTGATCGATGTCGAGCTGGTACGCTTTGACATCGGCCCCAGCCTGGCCATCGCCTATTCTGCCGCCGAGGCGGCGGCCCATCATCTGGTTAAAACCTGGCTGGAACGGGACTTGACATCCACCGAGGGTAATGCGCTACAGAATTGGCGCGATGCCGAAGTGGACGAGATTGTGGCCGCTTTCCTGAACTTGCCGGAGGCAGCAGGCTTGCGGGAGAAAAACAGCGACGAGTTGCTGGCTGGCCTGACCAGTAATCCGTACGTCATCCAGCTCAATGTGGTGCGGGAATATATCGGTAGCGATGGCAATGATCAAGGCTATCTCCCGTTGGGGCTCGCGATGCATGTCGATGGCGGTGCCGGGCATGATGTCCTGCGCATGGCAGGCGGGCGCGATGCCGTGCATCTCGAACTTGTCGGCGATGTCGTGGAGCTGACGCGCTTGAGTGATGGTGCCATGCTCGGTCTCAAAAATGCCGAAGCAATCGCGTTCGATAGCGGCGAAACAGTCCTGTTCGCGCATAACACGACAGAAGGCATTCTGGGCCGCTTGTTTCACAGTTTTTTCAACCGTGACGCCACTTCCGCAGAATGGCAACTGGGGCGGGAAGCGCTTGCCGCTCAAGTTGACCCGGACATGATCCTTGATTGGTTTCAGGAAAGAGCGGAATTGGCAGCGCTCACGAATGCGGATTATATCCAGATACTCTACTGGCAGACATACGGGCGCCAGGCGACCGGCAGCGAGCTGCAGGCGCAATTGCTCCGGCTGGAAAATGAGACGATCGACCGCTCATGGCTGGCAGTCGAAATTGCCGCCAGCAATGAAGCGATCGATCTGGTGGGTAATGTGATGTTGACCGAAGGATGGATTTAGCACTACCCGGGGATGGTCGTTTCGGGCCGATTTATTGCAATAGGCGCTTGTTTCCGTAAAACAAACGAAAAGACCCCCTTATCAACCACTATTGCCGCTTTTGGCAGTCAGTCGATCAGGCACAATAGCTGAAATGCTGAATGGATAATCCGGATTGCGGATATCCTGCGGCATGCTTTCTTTACTAATTATTCAGCGTATCACCCGGTTTCGCGTTCCGGACGGGAAACGGTGGCAAGTGTAAGGCATCTCAAATCATTCTGCCTGCCGGTTGGCGCACGCCATGCTCAGAATTCTGTGTCCTGCAGTCCCTGTTCGATTCGGATGGGTTGCCAGAATTCAAGTGGCTGCTTTCGACGCTGAATGGCTAGGAGGCTGTCCGAGAATAGACTGATCTACTGCGGACGAGCCTGGTTGGCCGGATTTTTCGATCCTTTTCGTTGAATAGAACGACTATTCGCCTCAAATGATCGAAAAATCCTGCTCAACCAGCCTCGCCCTCGCTACGATCGCTATTCTCGGACAGCCTCTTGGGTTTTCCAGATCTTACAATTGAAAAGGAGTCATTCGTGATGCAATGTCATCGTCGTTCAGTCGTATCCCTCGCAGTCGGCATTGTGCTGTCATCCAGCGCGCTGGTCAGCAATCCGGCTTATGGTTGCAGTGCGGAACCCATGCTTGCCAGTCTGTGTGTGTTTGCGGGCAATTTTGCGCCCCGCGGCTGGGCGCTTGCACAAGGCCAGATAATGGCCATTTCCAGCAACACCGCCCTGTATTCGCTGTTGGGCACCACCTACGGAGGCAATGGCCAGACCACCTTTGCTCTGCCTGACACCAGAGGACGTGCAGTGATCGGCGCGGGTCTGGGGCCAGGCTTATCGCATTATCAGCTTGGGCAAACGGGTGGTGTTGAGCAGGTTACCCTTACCGAAGCACAGCTGCCTGCCATCAGGCCGACCGCAACGGTCCATGCGCTAGGCAGCGCCGGTAACAGTGATAATCCGGGCAATCGTGTTTGGGCCTCGGTGGGGCGCCAGAATATTTATTCAGACGCAGCGCCCAATGTCACTATGAGCCCCGGTGCGGTCAGTATCGAGCCGATCGGGGGCGGTCAGCCGCACGAAAATCGTTCGCCTTACATTGCGATGAACTGGATCATTGCAACCCAGGGCATTTATCCAACCCGGGAATAGCAGCGGGTTCCATGCTTTGCCCAGGCTGCCGGGCATTGTTGCCTGGCAGCTTGGTTGTGATGGGCCGCTAAACTTTTTCCAGTTTCAACGCGGCGCTTGAAATGTTCCTGGTATATGTGCAGTGGTAGCTACTCTCGTGCCAGGGGTGCGTTTGTACCTTATTTAATTGATTCAACTTATGCTACTAGATAAAGCGAAAAACCGTGGCCGGGCATTTTGCATCATCCTGGGCTGGTTGTGGGCTGCGGCATTGAGCGCTCAGCCGCCCTTGCATCAGGATGAACTGGCCCGGGCGCAACAATGGTTGGCCGAAGGCCGCTATGCCCAGGCGTTTGAAGTGTTCCAATCCTATGCTCAGGAAAAGCAGCACCCGCTGGCCCAGTTTACATTGGCGCTTTTTTATCAGCTGGGCTGGGGCAGGGACGTAGACGAAATACAGGCCTGCCAGTGGCATGGCAAAGCGGCGGAAAAAGGTGTGCCGGCAGCCAATCATTTTTTTGCCGAATGTCTGCACCATGGCATCCACCAGCCGGCAGATTATCCAGCTGCCATGCACTGGTATCAGCAAGCGGCCAATCTGGGCCATGCCATTTCACTGTGCGCGATTGTCGAGCTGGTGATGCAAGGAAAAAGCCCAGAGACAAACCGGCAAGAAGCGTTGCAAGCATGTGAAGCTGTCGCGGCAGCAGGTTCGATTCCTGCCCAATTGCAGCTGGGGCGATTGTATCTGATGGACGAATCCTCTCTGCGTGATCCGCAAAAAGCAGCTACCTGGTACGGCTACGCAGCGGAAAAGGGCTCCCCGCAGGCGGGTTACCATCTTGGTATGATCCACCAGGACATATTCGGCGACAGTGCACGCGCTTTATATTGGTTTGAGACTGCCGCCAGCCAGGGATACATTCCCGCCTATTACCCGACAGCCAATTTGTATTTCATGGCACCGGTCTCAGACAAGACCGGCATGCCCAGGGCGGACAACCTGGCCAAAGCCTATTTATGGCTCTTGGCAACCGAGCGGCAATCCGCGCAGGCGCATGAGTTGCAGGCTGTTGGCCAGATGCTCGGAGCACTCCGGCAAATCATGCCCGCAAGCTGGGAAGCGGTGCTGGATCAGAGAGTTGCGCAGCACTTGCAGACCCATCATCCAATCAAATGATTAATGGCCAGGGCTGAGGGCTGTCTGGTTTTGAAGAGGGGGGGCAATCAGCGTGCAGAGTGGCGCTGGCCGGGCTTGTTTTGGGTCAGGCAAGCGGGTTATCCTGCGCCGCAACGCATATGACCCGGCCTTCGATGTCGAAAAAGAGCTGCCTGAATCTTACATTGTGGACGTCAGGTGTGTTGTATCTCCTGAGCAGTCAAGCCACCTGCGCTCAAACCGGTCAGGCGAGTGATATTCAGGCGCAGTACCAAAAGCTGTTCATTGAACAGCAGCAGGCATTTGAGCGCCAGCGCAGGTTTATCCTGCAACAGCGCCGGGAAATCGACCAGCTCAAACAGGAAATCGATCAGCTGAGCGGGCAACCGTTTGCGCCCGCAGTAGACGGTTTACATCCCGGATATGGCCAAGCATGGCTGCAACGGCTCGATCCAAAGAGCTTTACCTTGCAGCTATCGGCATCGGTCCAGGAGAAAGCATTGCTCGATCTGGTTGCGGAGGAAAACATTACCGAGGCATATGCCATCTATTTAAAAACGGTTAATGGCAAGCGGTGGTATGTCCTCGTTTCCGGTTGCTATGCTTCAAATCGGGCTGCATTGCAGGCGATCGCAAATTTGCCGCCCAGCTTGAAAAAGAGCCAGCCCTGGCCAGTGAGCATCCGTTCTATCCTGGCTCAACTCCAGGAAGCTGCCCGAGGATAGACTGATCTACTGCGGACGAACCTGCCAGGCTGGATTTTTCGATCCTTTTCGTTGAATAGAACAACTATTCGCCTCAAATGATCTAAAAATCCCGCTCAGCCAGCTGCGCCCTCGCTACGATCGCTATTCTCGGACAGCCTCTCAGTCAACGGGTGCCAGAACCAATTTTCGCTCAATCTGTCTTATTGTGTAATGTCATGCCGGGGAAGGAAGCGTGGCCATTTGGAAATACGCCCTCGTCAGGATAGCAAAAGAACGATTATTTATTGGGCTTCTACAGGAGAGCTGGCTATGCTCAGACAATCAATACGATCAACTGTTGGGTTCTTCGCCGTGCTAGGCATGTTCTACACAGGCATGGCGCTGGGACATGAAAATATCAATCCGGAAGATGATATCTGTGTGCGCAAAGGAGGTGAAAATATGGTTCGCCTGAGCGCATACCAGCCTCAGAACAATCTGTTTGGGGAAACCTGCGAGGAAATCCCGGCGGCAGGCGAAACTTATCTGGTGGTGGATCTGCTCGATCTTGCCATGCGCGATATACCCGTGAGCTTGAAGGTGTTTCGTGGCGCTGCTAACGAAGGCGAGACCATTGCCCAGGTGGATGCCAGCTATCATCCAGATGGCGTGATCAGCGGTGTCGGCATGCTGGATAAAGGGCTTTATTCACTGGTGGTGACAGCTGAAAGCGTGCCGCCGATGAATTATCACTATCAGCTACGGGTGGACATGGTGGACTACGGCAAGATCGCACGCGCCTGGACAGGTCCCGCAATCGTTCTGCTGTTCTTGTCCTGGCTGGTGTATAACTTCCTGCAATCCAGACGTTGGCGCTCCATGCTCGATCATTACCGCTAATCGAGAAAGATGCGCTCGGTTTCTCGAACCGGGCCAGTAACATAATAATAAAAAATAATAAAAGTACTGACCTCCGGCAAAAAACCGGAGGTTTTTTTGTTCATGGAAAGAGAAATAAAAGCAAATTTAGTGGAAGCAAGATAAAGTGAAATGTATGAACTTGGTTTGGAGGTGGTTCTTATTTTTCCTGACTCTGGTTTTTTAGGCACAAGAATTGTTTGTGTCTTCGAGCATAGGATTGTGCCTCCAGACAACGGAATTGTTTGGTGATTCCTGAATTTACTCAATCAGATTAAAAGGGTTCTGCCGATGCGTATATCTCGACTGTTACTGTATTTGTCGGGTTTCCTGTTTTTGTTGTTTTTATTTCATGATTTCGATAATTCACTATCGGACAGTGGCCTAGCATCCGCTTCGGCTGTTCTTCCCGCACCTGCGGAGCATTCTGTTTCCTTTACCGAAGAAATTAAGCCGATTCTTGAAAGTAAGTGCTTAGCGTGCCATAGCTGCTTTGATGCGCCCTGTCAGCTCAAGCTGGAAAACTCGTCTGGGTTGTTGCGCGGTGCTTTAAAAAAAGAAGTTTACGATGGAGTGCGCACCGAAGCGATGTTGCCTACCCGGCTGGGCATCGATGCGCTGACCGCTGCAGACTGGCGGGAGCGGGGTTTTTTTTCTGTATTACAGGCTGGAAATGAGCAACTGCCATCACTGATGCTCAGCATGATCACGCTGGCCAAACAGCATCCTTTTTCGCCTGGCAGCAAGCTACCCGATTCAGTCCAATTGGGAATTAAGCATCAGAATTATTGCGCGACTACCGAAGAGTTTTCCGATTTTGCGAATGACCATCCTGAAAGAGGGATGCCTTTTGCAACGACGGGGCTGACCGACCAGGAATTCTCGTTGCTGGCAGGCTGGCTGAAACAGGGGGCGTTTGTGCCTGAGGAAAAACTGATACTGACTGATGGCGAAAAACACGCTATTCATACATGGGAATCAATGTTCAACCGGGAAGACCTACGCGGCCAGCTTGTTGGACGTTGGCTGTACGAACATTTGTTCCTGGCTTATCTGTATTTTCCCGAGCTGGAGGGGGAGCCGCGCTTCTTTGAATTGCTGCGCGCATCCACACCTCCTGGTGAGGAAATAGAACCAATCGCTACCGTGAGCCCGAATGATGATCCAGGAGAGGTGTTTTACTATCGATTGAGGCCAGTTACCGGCACCATCGTACATAAGCGTCGTATCACTTATCCGCTTGATCGGGCGAAGCATCGGCGGATCGATGAGTTGTTTTTCAGTGAGCACTGGCCCATTGCGCAATTGCCGGGCTATACCTATGAGGAGCGCACCAATCCTTTTAAGACATTTGCAGCGATTCCAGCTTACGCGCGCTATCAGTTTATGCTGGATGACGCTGAATACTTCGTTCGCACCTTTATTCATGGGCCAGTATGCCGTGGGGAAATAGCGACTCATGTCATCCGCGATCATTTCTGGACAATTTTTCAGGCACCTGATTCCGATCTTTTTATAACCGATAGTGCTTACCAGCGTGAGGTTATTCCCTTGCTGGGCATGCCGGGACAGGATGATGATTTGCTCGATGCGGGAGAGAACTGGTTGCGTTATCTGACGCGCCGAAATGATTATCTGAAGAAGCGTGATAAACAGTATTCGGCACGTCAGCCATTGGGCGCTGCTCTTGCCCATGTCTGGGATGGTGGCGGTGAGAATGAGAATGCGCTCCTGACTATTTTTCGCCATCACAATAGCGCCTCTGTTGTGAGAGGGTTAGCCGGTAGCATTCCGCAAACATTATGGTGGATGGATTATCCACTGCTGGAGCGGACCTACTATGAACTGGTAGCTAACTTTAACGTATACGGTAACGTTGCCCATCAATTGCTGACACGGCTATACTTTGATTTGATTCGTAATGGCGCTGAGCATAATTTTCTGCGTCTGGTCCCTGCCGGGCAACGAAAGATGGTATTGGATGATTGGTATCAGGATTTGGGCAGTCTCAAATTTGGTATCGTTTATCAAGATATCAACGATACCTTGCCTTCGGCTGAGGTGCTTGCTTCGGGTAATCCCAAGAGAGAGCTGGCGCAACGCATTCTTGAGAATTTTCAGTCGATAAATACCATACCACACGATCCATTGAACCGTTGCCAGGAAGAAAGCTGCATGCGTTCCAGCCAACCGCTTTGGATGCAGCGGGCCGATAAGGCGTTGTCCAGGCTTGCCGCACGCCCTGCTTCCGAAATTGTCGGCATTACCCAGTTGCCGGAAGTGACTTTCGTGCGTGTCACAAATGACAGGAAAGTGCGTACTGTCTATACCTTGCTAAGGAATCGCGCACACAGTAACGTCGCGTTCATGCTTGGCGAGGCGCTGCGCTATCAACCTGACAAGGACAACCTTACTGTCTATCCCGGCATTGCCGGCAGTTATCCGAATTTCATTTTCGACGTGCCTGTTTCCGAGATTGAAAAGTTTTCCGCAATGCTAAGCCAAGCTGACAGCGCTAAGCCTTTCGAGGAAATTGTAATGAACTGGGGCATACGGCGTACCCATCCCCTGTTCTGGGATATTTTGCACGATATCACTGACTGGCAGAAGGCTCAGCAGCCTTTGTCAGCGGGTATATTCGATATCAATCGGTATGAGAATTTTTAGTACTCCGTTCCGCCAAACCGCTTACATGAAATCGCGCCTTCGCCTGTCATGCGTTGCTGCAAATCCTCGCCATAGCTACGGCTATGACTGCGGTTTGCGCCCAGCCTGGCAGGCGAATCCATCGATTTCATTTGTAAGCTAATTGACGGAACGGAGTACTAGTAATACTTTTTATCCGGTTTCACCGACCATTCTGAGAACACTTTCAGTGCATCCGGGCGGAGTAGCTGTTCCATCGGGATGTTGCGTTGGGTTTTATCCGCCAGGATTTCCCGGTAAATGAATTGATCGTCGAAGCCGATCTGTGCGGCATCGCAGCTAGTGCAGGCATAGAATACCTTGTCCGGGCGCGCCCAATAGATCGCCCCCAGGCACATGGGGCAGGGCTCGCAAGTGGTATAGAGTGTACAGCCTTCGAGCTGGAAAGTGCTCAAATGCTGGCATGCTTCCCGAATCGCCAGGATTTCGGCGTGAGCGGTCGGATCGTTGGTGGCAATGACCCGATTGTTCCCTCGTCCGATAATCACATCATTCTTGACAATGACGCAACCGAATGGCCCACCATCGTTTCTGTTGACGCCTTGGGCTGCAAGGTCGATGGCTTCCCGCATAAATCGCAGGTGTCGTGCTTCAGTCATGCCAGTATAAGCTTCCCAGATTCAAGGTAGAGAATGGGGCGTTTCATTGCCCGAGAAAATGCCGATATGTGCGATGCCATCGTTGCCGGTCATGCCCCGGTACATGCCGCTGGTATTGAAGCGCATGGCATAGTCGCCGTTTGTATTCAGTACGATCAGGCCGCCATCACCGCCGATAGCGGCGATTTCGGCCAGTGTGCCGTCGGCTGCTTCAGCGACCGGTTTGCGCTGCAGCTGCACCTGTGCAGCGGTATTGAAGGCGGCGGCAGCGCGAATGAACATTTCGCCGGTACCCGTTGCGGAAACGGCGACCGAGCGATTGTCCGCATAAGTCCCCGCGCCGATGATCGGCGAATCGCCCACGCGTCCGAAACGCTTATTCGTGAGTCCGCCGGTCGAGGTGCCTGCCGCAAGGTTGCCATGGCAATCCAGCGCCACAGCACCGACTGTGCCGTATTTGCCATCCTCGTCAGCTGGCGTATTGGAATCGGCGTCATGATCGAGCAGCACGCGCTCTTCGGCAATCGCTTTTTGCAGCTGGTTCCAGCGGAACTGGGTGTGAAAATAGGAAGCATCGACGATCTCGATACCTTGCTCGCTGGCAAAGGTTTCCGCGCCCTCGCCAATCAGCAGGACATGCGTACTCTTTGTCATCACCGCATGCGCAGCCTGGATTGGATTGCGAATCGTTCTGACGCCCGCAACCGCACCGGCCATGCGGGTGGCACCGTCCATGATCGATGCATCCATTTCATTGTGGCCAGCATGACTGAATACCGAGCCCTTGCCAGCGTTGAATACAGGGGAGTCTTCCAGCACGACGATCGCAGCAATAACAGCATCAACGCTGCTGCCACCGGCGGCAAGCACCGCATAGCCAGCCGCCAGCGAGGCCGCAAGTGCCTGCGTATAAGCCTGCTCGCGTTCGGCAGTCAGTTGATGGCGTTTGATTGCGCCAGCACCACCGTGAATGAGCAATCGGATCGGAGGAGTATTCATATTGATCAAAGGGAATTCCGGTCAGTCGTCTAAGTTTAGGGCATTGCGGTTATTTGAGTTTTATGCTTGTGAATTTGACAGGGTGAATGAAATGGCACTATTGAGCGTACCATTGATTGGGTCGGTGATGAAAGGGCAGATAGCAGGCTTTATGAAGTTTGAGGCATTGTGCGCATCAAACAGATCCGTGGTGCAGGCAACCTGAACAGGCCGTTGAAGAACTATCTGCGTTGACGCTGCAGTGTTAAGAACCAGCTTAAAAATGCTTATTTATATAGTATAAGCTGCGCTTTTTGTCTGTTTCTGTCTTGTACCGACTGGCTTGAAAACGATTGTTGTGGCCTATTAAGTGATTCATCACACTCTATAGTTTTGCTAGGAGACTGTCCGAGAATAGACTGATCTACTGCGGACGAATCTGCCAGGCTGGATTTTTCGATCCTTTTCGTTGAATGGAGCCACTATTCGCCTCAAATGATCGAAAAACCCCGCTCAGCCAGCTTCGCCCTCGCTACGATCGCTATTCTCGGACAGCCGCCTAGGCTAATGATGTCCGCAGCCGCACCCCGGCGCATGTCCGTGTGTTTGGTCGGATTTTGGCTGAAGTGAGCGCATGGCTAGATCTCGCCCGCGCGCCATGTTGCCATGCATGGCGGGGGCGGAAAGAATCACTTTCTCTGCTATGCTCCTACATTCCGGGCAATCTGGGGTGGGCGCATTGATTGATTGGCGTATTTCGAATTGCAGTTTGCATTGTGTGCACTGGTAATCATAGGTTGGCATTTGGAATTCCTGTTCTTGTATGGGGGATTTCTCAGAAATGCTGGGACGTGATCGCCTGTTTATACCAAGCGGACACGTTCCCGGATTTAGTCTTGAATTAGCTCCAGCGAGGTGGTTGTTTCTCATTGACGCCGAATTGAGTGGAGGTGACATCGGTTCTGGCCCGCTTTTCAGGGTCTCGGGTGGGTGCTCTCAACCGGCGTGTCTCGACCTCCCAGATCCAGCCACTGATGGCCACATCCTTGGGGATGAGAGGATGATTTTTGAATGTTTCGATGGTCTTCATACAAGTTTCATCCACGTCATCCATCATTCCGATCCACTTGGCGAATGCGCCTTTCTCCAGCTTCTGCTCAGGCAGTGTCGGGTCCAGTGTGATATTGTCCGGGTCGATTCCCTTGTCTCGAAAAGCCTTTTCCAAATCGGCCGCATTCGCCGACAGCATGCCGCATTGCGTATGTTGCACGATGACGATTTCCTTGGTGCCAAAGAAATTGCAGGTCAGCATCGCCGAACGGATCGCATCATCGGTGACAATTCCACCGGCATTGCGGAAACAGTGCGCATCGCCATGTCCGGCTGGTGTGTCTACATGAATGCCGAGTGCTTCGTCTACTGGCAGGCGTTCGTCCATGCAGGCAAGTACCCATAATCTTAGGTTGTTATGTCCAGCCGGTCCATGGCGGCGGCGCTGTGCCCAGTGGTCATATGTGGCAACACGTGTACTTAGTTCATCTTTGAGCGTTTTCAATGTTGAGTCTCCTCGGTAATGGGCTATAGTTTTAAATGCACCCTTAAGTAATCTACTTTTTGTGATAGACCCTAAAGGGATTCATAACGGATATTTAACAGACCGTTAAGAAATATCTGTGTGCCGTTACGGTGTGATAAAACGGGTTCAGAATGCTCATTTGTTAAGCATAAAGCGCGTTATTTCGTCTGCTCTTGCATTCGGCTGCTTCGAAAACGTTATTCAACGCCTGTTAACCCGTGCATCAAACTATTTTCGATGCAATAAAATTACATGCAAATACCATGCCACCGAGAATTAATAATTTTTACCATTAATTACAATTGGTTGGTTGTGAGTTGTTGCTACATTAGTGTAGCTGTGCTTCAATTTATGAAGTTACACTTCAAAAATTATCCGTAGACTATGAACAAAAATCCTCTCGCTGAATTAACACCGGTTTTTTTTCTACAAACTTTTATTCTTGAGCTGATGCATGCCAGTGAACAACAGGGGCAAAAGCATTGCGAGCAGTTGATTGAACATATCGCCAAAACTGCCGGATGCTTTTTTGAAGAAACTTACCGGGAGAATACTCATAAAAGTGGGCAGCTCGATAGTGAAAGCTATACTGAGCTCATACTCGGCATCAAAAACAATATTGGCAGTAAATTTTCACTTGTTTCCAGTAATCCGGACTGCATAACGGTTACCAATTCCCGTTGTCCTTTCGGCGAGCAAGTTGCCAACTTTCCAGAATTATGTCGGATGACCTCCAGCGTATTCGGGGGAATAGCAGCCAGAAACTTCGGTTATGCTAAGGTTGAGATCAAAAAAAGCATAGCCCGCCAGGATGGCCAATGTGATGTATGTATTTATACCAATCCGCATGCAGCAAAAGGGCATGCCGGAATGGAATATACCGACACAACGCCGGTTAAGGAGGTTAATGATATCAATGAATTGCAGTGTCGAATTGAAACAAATATGCAACGGCTCTGGCACAAACAAAGCAGACAAGCAGCAAAGAAGCATCAGTCTCCTGCAATCATAGCAAAATCACCAGTGATGCAGAAAATACTGCAATCGATCGAGGTTATTGCGCCGACTGTGGCAACAGTGCTAATCCAGGGGCAAACCGGCGTGGGTAAGGAGCTGATAGCACGTGCCATACATGCGATGAGTGAGCGCTATCATAAACCGTTCATCGCTATTAACTGCGGAGCAATCCCGGAAAGTCTGATTGAAAGTGCCTTGTTTGGGCATGAAAAGGGCGCTTTTACCGGAGCCATAGAGGTACACCAGGGCTACTTTGAGCGAGCCGATGGCGGTACTCTGTTCTTGGATGAAATCGACTCATTGTCGCCAGCGGCACAAACTCGATTGCTTCGCGTTATCCAGGAAGGAGAGCTGGAAAGAGTTGGCGGCAAACAAACGTTAGCGGTCGATGTCAGGATTATTTCGGCAACCAATCAAAATCTGGAGAGTCTCGTTAAACAGGATTTATTTCGTAATGACTTATACTACCGCATCAACGTAGTCCGTTTAAACATCCCTCCCTTGGCCGAGCGGCCGGAAGATTTGCCTTACTTGGTGCAATTGATTATTCAGCGATTGAACAAGCGCTATAACAGAGGGGTTGAGTCCGTGAGCCGTGAAGTCATGCGGAAAATCCGGGCTTATCATTGGCCAGGTAATGTTCGTGAATTGGAAAATATTCTTGAGCGCAGTATTCTGTTCGCCAGTGGCAAAGAAATGACCGAGCTGGATTTGGAGCTTCCAGATAAAGCCAAAAGTGTTGTTGAATGGAAAGGCGTAAAAGAACATGCGCTTGCCAAAATAGAGCAATCCTTCCTTGAGACCGCGTTGAAACAGAATCATGGAAATATAAAAAGAGTTTCTGAGGATATGGGAATTACCTCGCGAGCTGTCTATGCCAAACTCAAGAAATACCAAATGAATTTAGCGGATTTTCGTATCCCGGATTGAAAACCATCAAGTATATCAGGGACAGGTCGCGGACCAAGAATAAAAAAACAAAGACAGAGTCTAGAATTATGAGTCATTGTGAGCAATAGTCCCGATCACCGCTCTTGTTTTTCTTGATTCGCGACCTGACCTTAATGTCCGTTCTGCCAAAATTCATCCGGAACAGCAGGTTCAATGCATTTCGAAGCCTTTCCAAGACACCACGAAAGAATTGACCGCTCGAAAAAGACCGGGGAAAATCGGGAAGATGTGGCGATATACGGTTTGTCATTGACGCCACACACTATATTTCATCAAAAACAAAGATTCTTGAGTTCCGCGGATTTATCTGACTGGAAGCGGCCAATGTAAAGATTGGCCATGCACGTCGCCCGGCTCGGATGCGCTTTTCACCCCATTTTGTGCGCACCGGCTGGCTTGGCGCTATGTAGAATCATTTTGGAAAATCAAGCAGCTATCAGCATGAATGTCATTTTGGTAAAACTGCCGCTTTTCGTGTTGTTCTTGGCTATGTCCGGTTGCAGTACAGTTCAGTCTGGTACGGGTGGGGACTGGATCGGCTATTCCGAATCGGGTCTGGCTTCTTTTTATGCGGATAAACACCAGAATAAAAAGACAGCCAATGGTGAGCTGTATAAGCATGCTTTAAAAACAGCCGCGCATAGAAGATTGCCTTTCGGTTCAAATGTAAAGGTTACGAATATCAATAACGGTAAAAGTGTGGTTGTGAAAGTAAATGATCGCGGGCCTTTCGTTAAAGGCCGCATCATCGATCTTTCGAAATCGGCTTTCAGTATTATTGGTAACCCGTCGTCGGGTTTGATCAACGTGAAAATTGAAGTGATCCGATAGCGCATGGCAAGCCGTTCAGGTCGGCGGTGCTTTGTGAAGACTCCGGAACAAGGCGCGCATTTCAGATCAGTGTTTGAATCACCTCAATCTAACCCACCATGAGGCACAGGGGACTTGTGGCGAGTTTTTTTCTGCTGTTTGGAGATGAAGCCCGCGCTTCGATATGAGTGTTAAAGCTATCCGGGCTGGAATGCAGAAAAGACAGGAAAGGAGAAAGACGATCCAAATATGCCCTGACAACAGCAGCCGTTAGCCAGATCCTCGCCTAACATCGCAGCGTACAACTGGGGATTTTATCGATTGCATGCCACAACAGTTGGGGGTATTGTTCTCAAGAGTGGCAATCACGATTCCGCATCTGGCTTCAACACATTACTGGAATGAATGGCGCCGATATGCAATCCGCAACCAGGCCAGCTATATTGTTTGGCGTATTTGCCATGGCTTACGCGCTGGCTGCGTATGTTGCCGGTTCTGCGGCATTGTTCTGGTTTTTCCTGGCATCCACTGATCTGGCGCCTTATTCATTGTCTGGCATGCAGGCCGGAAGTCCGTTTGTCGCCCTGCTCATCAATATCTGCCTGGTGCTTTTGTTTGCGCTGCAGCACACCATCATGGCAAGAAAGCGTTTCAAGCAAAAATGGACCCAGGTCATTCCCGCGCATCTGGAGCGATCGACATTTGTCCTGGCCGCAGGCGCAGCGATGGCGTTGATGTTGTGGTATTGGCAAGCACTTCCAGGCGTTGTGTGGTCGATCGAGCATGAATACGCGCGGATTGCGATACGCGGCCTGGCTTTCTTTGGCATAGCCTATGTATTGTTCTCGACACTGGTTGCGAATCATTTCGAGTTGCTGGGATTGCGCCAGACTTGGCTATATGTGACCGGCCAACCTTATACAGCGGTGGATTTTAGAAGGCAGTGGGTTTATCGCTACAGCCGCCACCCCATGATGTTGGGCTTGTTGATTGTTTTCTGGGCAACTCCCGACATGCCGGCTAGCCGGTTGGTCTTGGCTATATTGCTGACTGTTTATACCTTCATAGGTATCTCGTTCGAAGAACGCAGCCTGATACAGGAGTTTGGCGAGAAATACCTGGACTATAAGAAAGAAATCGGCAGGTTCTTCACCTTCCGTTGACAGGTTTAGCGCTCTGTGCGGTTTCCTGTGCAAAGTACGTGTCGGAGCAAATAGCGCAGAAAGGAGGACGCTGCCCTTTCATCACCAGAACCATGGCAATGCCTTTTGGAATGAGGTGGATAAGGCCATGCTGGATTGCCGGACGCGAAAAAAATGGTTGAGAAAACATGGCGCGGACTTGGCGGTGTGGAGCGCAGGAAGAGGAGTTGGCCGCAGTGCATCAAGCCCGGGATGTAACGGCCGGGTGCTCCCTTTGCCTTGAGTGCGTCACCTGATGCCGGTGTGTCCTGCGTAGGGCTTATTCCTTGACCGGAATCATGATCTCGTTTCTGCGCAAGAACGGGATCGTCCAGGGCGGGTTGTAGCTGGCGACCTTGTATGCCTTGGCGTTGTAGATATAGCCTTTTTCATCCAGCCATTTGATCAGTTCTTCACGCATGGCCTCGACTTTTTTTCTGCTCATCAGGCCGGAAAATCTCAATGCCGCTATTGTCTGCGGCTCGATTTTCTCCAGGAAGACCTGCTGATTGGTGGGTGCCGGTGCGGTTTCGAATGTGAATGCCGAAGGCAGGTGAAAGGACATCTTCCAGCCTTCCGCCGCTTCGGCGATCAGGACCGGTGCGGTCATGTCTATTTTCTGCCCGCTTTCCTCAATCAATACGGGAGCTGTCATCTCGACTGCCTGACGCGCAATATTTTCGCCGGAGATGTAATTGAACAAGCGTCGAAACGAGGTGCTGGTGGCCTCATCGAAATCCCCGCTGCTGATGGTGCTGGCAAGGACAAGTGGAGAATATTCCCGAATTTCAATCGCTTCCTCCTGCAACACGATAGTGTAGGGCGCTTTTTCGACACCCGATTCACCAAAAACAGAGCAGGCTGTCATGCCGATCAGGCCTAGAGTGGCGCCAAAAAATCTTGCTAACTTATGCATTGTTTTTATGTGTCTCTGAGCTATTTTCAGTTTCGGCGCGGTGCATGAAGTGTGCCCGGTGACAGTAACCGCCGTGCTTGGAGTGCGTTTGCGTACCGCAAAACCGGTTTGAATGTTATTGTACAGTTTAACCTGAAGTCTTTGCTTGTCAGAGTGTGCTGAGAAAATGGGCATAAAACTCGTCGTTAATGAAAATTCTTCTTGAATATATCGCATGAAATCAGTTGCTTGCAAGATGCTTCTTGAGAGAGCAGCAACTGAAGCGGCGAGTTTCGCTCGCGCCCAGGGGTGGAGATCGTAAATCGGAAGATTATCGACGGACAGCTTCCTAGTCTAACCCTGTTGATTCGGATTGTCAGGGCTATCTGGGTGAGATTCGTAGCTTGGCCGAGATATAGTGCCATATTTGGAGATAACGGATTCTGAGTGCAAGTATATTTCATCTGTCACCGCTTTAAAATGGGTCCAAAACACTGATGGGAGCGCTTGTTGAGCTTATGCGCTGTAGTGAACAATAGTTGTCGCCTTTTGTCATTCAGGTATGTGGCAGGAATCCATGTCGTTGAGGTAAGCGATAGCATATCATTCAACATCTATCGTCACGGGAGGAATAAGAATGAAATCCTTTATCATCATATCTATCATGGCAGTCGTGCTGGTATTGTTTGCGCTAGGCTCCGGCGTATATAACATGGCCGCAACAGAGAAGCACTGGGCTGTCACAGAAAAGTTTATTACTTGGGTTCGAGAAAGCTCTATAAAGGTACGTGCAGAGGAAGTGGAAATTCCTGAGTTGGACGAGGAGAATCTGCTTGGGAAAGGTTTCGTGCATTTTGACGCCATGTGCACCGAATGCCACTTGGCTCCGGGTAAACAGCCTACCGAATTAGCACAAGGCCTTTACCCCGAAGCTCCCGTGTTTCATGATAGAGCTCCCGTAACGGGTGAGGTGGAAAAACAATATCTCTTAAAAAAATACTTCTGGGTAATCAAGCATGGCATCAAAATGACTGCCATGCCTGCTTGGGGCGTAACGCATAGCGATGAATCAATTTGGCAACTCGCCGCATTTATTCTTCAGCTTCATGGCATGACTCCTGAACGTTACGCAGAGTTTGCCGAATCGCATGGTGATCATCGTCATCAGTACGATATTCATCACTAAGAAGCTGTTTGGGAATTCCAATCTCAGATCAGATTGCTCAACGCTGTGGCAACTGTAGCGTTATTGTTACCGAAAAGCATCTGGATGGCCGCGGCTCATTGGGCCTCGCCAAGACGGCGGTTGAAATTGCAGATGGCCATTGTTTTCTGCCGTCTTTGCGAGCACAGCGAAGCAATCCAGTGCGACGTCAGCTTGGCTTCGATACCGAGTCGCTTGCCAAGATACTTGCGGTTTGAAAAAACCATTCGTATCCACATACGTCATACTATATACGGTACGATCACTCAAGTTCAGCATTTCCAAGCAGCTTCTAAGACAATCGAGATAGGTGCACATGTCTTCTACAAACCTCCCGACGGTCAGGCAAAATAGAATGGCTATGCATTATCTGCATAAAAAACATCAAATCAATGGAGTTGAAAAGCTTAACGTGTAGTTAATTCGTGATAAATCATTTGCTTCGATTTATTGGCCGAAATTTGCTGTCTACTGCGTCAGAAATATAACCGGAAGGTGATATAAGCGCGTGATCGATGCGTATGGGATAAATAACAATTTTGAAAAGCTGGCTCCCCGACCAGGGCTCGAACCTGGGACCTGCGGATTAACAGAAGCAGGAACAGTCAAATCGATGCAGAGTAATTCGAAGATTTAGAAGCAGTTTTTTTACTTCTTTCCATCAAGCCAACAGAAACCGAACTACCCCCGAACCTAGCCTGTTCAAAACGCGCCTCTGCTCCCTGTTTTCCGATGAAAATCATCGAGTTGCCCGCGTCCTCTCCGAACCGACCCCGAGCTGCGCCCAGAAAACCCAACGCGTTCATCAAGTTTTAGACAGCTGCCAGAGCTGGTCCAGAACTGCGCATTCTGGCTCCGTGCCCTCGCCCGATGGGGGCAAGCCATGCCCACGCTGAAATCGCTCCACAACGACCAACTCTGCGTGCCGGTGGAGCGTCCCGGCGAGTCCCGCAGTCCGGTCCGATGCGGCTCCGAGCACAATTACCGCGCCAGCCGATTTATTTGCCATTTCCCCCTTCGTGTTTTTGGGAATCCATTCATTTCTCTCACAGCAAGATTTCCAAGAAGCTTCACCATTGCAGCACTTCCTGAAACATCCTTCCATTCTTCACCTGCGCAAAAATAATCTGATCTAACAACAACAAGAGCTTTCGGCGACGCTATGGGCTCGATAATCTGAAAGCGTCGTAATCCTACAAAAGCGCCCACGGTCATTAATTGGCCCTGGGCGTTTTCTTTTTCAACGTTCACAAAGGAGGCAATCATGCTCATCATCCGCGATCCCACATCAACCAGCACCATCAACGATCCAGGCATTCGCAATCTGGCTGAAACGCGATTTTCCCAGGTTCTTGGTGGCGAAACATACGACTACAACCAGCATGGCTACATGATCGTAGTGGAACCCACTGACAGCCTTCGCGACCTGGAAGCGGAAACCTGCTGCGCTATATCCGATGATCCCATGTTTGAAGTATTGGAAGAGCATGAGTGCTGTTATGAAATGCTGTTCATCCACAACGACGAAGGATTCGCCATAACGTTATTCATTCCCAAACACAACATCGATGCGGATTTGCTGAAGCTGTGTACTCAATATGCAGTACCGGCAACCGTGAAGTAGATCCAGTCATTTCTCTCGGCAATACCTTTCTATCTGGAGGCATTCATGCCAACACCCATAAAGCCACTCGTGGCCGAAATGGTTACGAAGCTCAGTCCTGCGTTGCGAGAAGACTTCGAAGAACGTGCGGCAATCGTGGAGTTCGATGCGGAACTGCCGCGTGACTATGCCGAATGCCTGGCTTTGCTTGATGTGCTGAACCGGCATCCATGTGCGCTGTGTCCCGTTGCGCAAAACCAACCATCATATATGAAACAACCAAAAGGAGAAACGCAATGAAACCCAATGCAAAAGAACAGCCAGATTCTAATATAAACATCGTCAAAGTCGATTCCTGTCCATCGCTGACCGGCAAATCCACACTGACATACCATATTGGCTGTAATGCTGAATCCGAGATTCAAATCCGCGTGCATGCCAATACTGGCGGAGGATATTTCAGCAAGGAATGGATTGAATTCAAAGTGATTAAAGAAACACTTGAGAAGCAAACCAAACCTTTCAGCTCCAGGCTATTGAAGCCATTATTTCACGGCAAATCATCTAATACACCGGCATTCCTGCTGGCAGCTTTAAGACACCTGGGTGTTATTAAGGACGGCGAGAAACGCAGCTATGCCTGCGGGGATATCCCCAAGTTTGTTGCCGAAACCAAATCGCTGGCTGTTGCAGAAACATCCGCCAAGAAAGTCAAAACCCACCGTGCTAGCTGAAGTACAGCGGTACACCTTTTCTCACATCCATAAATCCACACCCTGCAAGCCAATAACGGCTTGACCATACACCGGCGGAGCAAGACCGACCGTATTCCGAACCCGCTGCACACTGATCCTCGACGTAGGGGTTTCAATGACCTTCCTCTATTTGGCAGTGCTTTGCCTGATTTGCTTTGCATTCAAATCCACAAGATCGACCGGCATTGCAGGCATGTTTCTGCTGTTCATTATCAATTCCAGGTTTATGGCGCTTCTGCTGCTTTGGAGCGTCATTTTTTATTTCTTCATTCGCAAGAATACTTAAAGGAGTTTTCCATGACTTACCAAAACTATCTTATCGATGCTGTCAATTTAATACTGGACTGGGATATTCCAGATGAAGCACTGGTTGATGCAGTCATTGCACAGGCCGGCCTGATGGCTGGAATCAGTCCTGATGACATCACGGTGCTTTATCCTGACTGACATCAAACATCTACTGCATCTTTTCTTTCTCTACCTACACCTCCCCATTCCCTTTTTCCCAGATAGACATGATGATATCGCTAACCATGCGAGGATTTCGTGCGTCTGGGAAGGGTGTGGGTATTACAGGAGTTCAGCCATGAATCATGCAAACATTACCCGTCAACGTATCGCTGAAGATCAACGCATCAATCATACTGCTGCTATTTTCGGTGTGCGTTTCTCACTGCAACTTGAGCCTTCCATCTATCGCATTGCTGAAAGCATTGCTGCTGAATACGATGGCGGTTATTGGGAATTCTACACACTCAGCAACGGCGGGTTCTATATGGCACCGGTTGCCTACGAACAGTTTCAGGTCTGTTGTCAGAACGGCTTTGAAGGCAATCTATCGGCCGATGCTCTAGGTATTACAGCCTGTCTGTACGTCTACAGTTTTCTGTCATTCAGCGGTTACGAAGCATTTGCTCAGACCTGTGCGCAGCAGTATCACTGGTTGCGGGAGTATATGTTGGATCATCCCGAAGCACAGGCAATTCTGGGGGCTATCGACTGATATTTCCCGGGCATGGCCAGAAAAAAGGGGGGAAGGCGGGAAAGGCGGCGAGGAAGCCAGGCACCGGTGCACCACCTTCTCCACCTTTTCCACTTTTGTTCCGCCATCAGCACGAAATGTCTGAGCTCGGGCGGACCTCCAGCAGCATTCCAGAGCTCGGGGTTTGATAAGTGAAGGATGCTCCTCAATTTCACGTCATGTACTTTCGTGCAATATTTTTTTCAGTCATTCCGGATGTACTTTCGTGCAATATTTTTTTCAGTCATTCCGGAATAAAGTGCTAGCCAGTAGCCTTTCCTTCAGCATACTAAAAATCCAGAATAGGAAAAGTCTTTTGGGTGATGGTATTCACGGAATCAATCAGGAAATCAGCAGGGTAGTTTACAGACAACAGGAGAATCCTGAATGCTTAGAATTGTATTAGTTGCTGTATTGATGATTAGCTTTATCCCATTTGGAAGTGCTGATAAGGGTAAAAATGAAACTCGCATCTATCAGACAGATTCGATTGGTACTATCAATACCAATAAGCCTTCACATGTCATTCAAAAAGATGGGCGTGTTTTACCCACTGATAGTATAGGAACAAGGGATAGCAATAATCCGAATCAATACAGAATCATTGAAGATCGAATCTATGAGACAGATTCTCTGGGTACGGTCAAGCCTGATAAATCATAGAAGACCAAATGATAGTTCCAATCGCTTACTCCATTCCAGACATCACTACTTCATCATAAACAAGAGATAACAATGGGATACGGAGATATTATCTTTTCAAGATTAAGAAAAGCGACTAAAGAAGAGAAAGAAAAAAAAATATCCAAAGCGTTACGAATACCTATTCGATATCTAAAAGAGTTAAAGGAGAAAGAACCGAATTTATTATTACTACCTTCCTATTGATGATTCTTTCACCTCCTGCTGATCAACCGACATTCCCCCGGATGAGCTGAAAAAAAAGGCTCCTCGGCAGAATTTGTGGGTAACCGAAAGCGCCTTTTGTAAGACCATGGCCGGTGATAGTGGAGCACCCCGCCCAATCTCTGAGAAGATGA
>NZ_FNOY01000126.1 GCF_900107165.1 Nitrosomonas halophila | reverse complement strand
TCTACCAGAGCAAGTCTGGCTGAACCCAGAGAAGGACGGGGGTGACTTAAAGGTCGCCGTGTAGATGAACACGACAACTACCTTGACAAACAGCGCTACCTTTCTCAAAAAAGAGTTACGCAAGGGAGATCTGGTTCTGTTGAAAGGCTCAAACAAAGCAAGCCATTTGGCACGCCTCATTCTTGATAGAACAAAGGATGTACAATGCTGGCAGCAAGATTGCGGCCTCGATATATTTTGTATTGACTGTAAAAATCTCTATGCCTCAGCCCCTGAAACAACTCGAAGCGACTACAAGAACTAACAAAATTGTTTCTATAAGCAGCTCATAAACAGACCAGCCTAGAATTTTTGAACATTCGAACGGGTTACTAATTTCAGGTTGCTTGAAATGGCAAATAAACAATTAGCTCTAAAATATCCGAAATGCCGCAAACTGCCATTTCCATTATTGGATTAATTGTATGAATAAACCGATTATCGGCATTCAACGAGACCACCAGCAACTTTCTAGCAAACGCTGGCAGTCTTTCTCGGCGCGCTGGCACGAGCTGGCTGCACAACATGGTGTGGCAACGCTGGATATCGATATTTTTTCCAATTCGGCCAACTGGCTGGATCAGCTCAAGGATTGTGATGGATTCATGTGGTGGTTCGCCCAACCACTATCGGTAAGCCGCCCGGGCCGTAGATTGATCGCTTCCCTGGCGCATCTTGGCAAGATACCAACCTTTCCCAATCTGAATACCATATGGCATTTTGATGACAAGGCCGCACAGTCCTATCTGCTGCAGCTGGCGGATATTCCGACACCTGCAACCTGGGTATTCTGGTCGAAATCACAGGCCGAGGAATTCATTGATTCGGCAGATTATCCGCTGGTGCTGAAGCTGTCTTCCGGTGTCATTTCCAAGAATGTCGAGCTGGTACACACGCGCCGTGAGGCGCGCCAGCATTTGGATGCGCTGTTCGATTCCGGCATGTATGCACTGCCGCCCGCCAATCTACCCTGGCGCTGGTTTGTCAGGCGCACCAGTGAAGCAATGCGGGTGCTGCTCTCGAAGCCAACGGATGAGGAATTTCATAAGGGCTATTTATTGCTCCAGGAATTTTTGCCTGGCAATGATTTTGATATCCGCATCACTATTATCGGCAAACGTGCCTTTGCCTTCAGGCGGTTTAACCGGCCCGGTGATTTCCGGGCGAGTGGCAGTGGCCGCATAGACTGGGATCCGGCCGGGGTTCCGCGGGATGCGCTTTTGCTCGCTTTCCAGACGGCCAGAATATTGCAAACCCAGTCGCTTGCTGTCGACGTCTTGCGGCGAGAAGGTGAGCCGGTCATTGCGGAAATCAGCTACTACTACGAGGGATGGGCGATTGCTGAATGCCCCGGACACTGGGAACTGTCTACGCACACATCCGAGCCTGTCTGGGTTGAAGGCGCCATGCGCCCGGAAGATGCCATCTGGGAAGATTTCATTGCCCGGCTTGACTCCCGATCGATCCGGTAGACCCGGTATTTTTCAATCAACCGCTATCAAGGTGAAATTTCCCCATGAATATTCTCCGAATCCTGTTTGGCAAACGTGCCCGCAAGGTGCCTTTTTCGACGCTGTCCGAAATCCTGCGCATGCGCTTTGGCTCGCAGCGGCTGTTGTTTCAGGAATATATCGACTATCGTTTGCATGAGCTGGATGATCTGACGGCGGAGGAACGCAGCAGGTTTCTGGGCAACGGCCGGAAATTTCGGCTCAATTATGTGTGCAATGATTCCCGCTGGTTCATGCTGGGCGAGAAGCTGCCCATGACGCTGTTCATGATGGCAACTGAGCTTCCGATGCCAAAAATTCGCGCAGTTTATGATCTCAGTGGCAGGCATCTGCCCGGTTCCGTCACCTTGAGCCATATCGACCAGGCGGCCACCTATCTGCGCACTCCCGAACATTATCCAATGTTTGCCAAACCCAGCCATGGCGCTTATGGCTGGGGGGCGGTGGGTCTGGAAAAATATTTGCCGGAATCGGACAGCATCTCGTTCACAAGCGGCAAGCAGCGCAAAGTGTTTGAATGGCTCGAATCGCTCAATCCGGAATTTTCGCATGGCATTCTGTTTCAGGAGGTGCTCAAGCCGCATCCGGAAATCGCCCGTGTCTGTGGACCCCGGCTCAGCAGCGTGCGTGTCACTTCGGCGCGGATGAACGGCAAGAACTCGATTGTCAGCGCGGTCTGGCGCATTCCGACCGGGTCGAATATGGTGGACAACTTTCAGCATGGCGCCTCAGGCAATTTTCTGGGGGGCGTCGATACAACCAGCGGACAAATCACGCGCGTAGTAGGCAAACTGAATGGCAAGATTGAGTTGGTCAGCACCCATCCGGATACGGGAAAACCGTTCGATCACTATACCCTGCCGGACTGGCCGCGCGTGATCGAAGTCTGTGACCAGGCCGCCAATTATCTCATGGGCATGAATCTGCATCACTGGGACATCGCCCTGACCGAGCGCGGCCCGGTCATTATCGAAAACAATGAAATCGCCGATCTGGATCTGCACCAGCACGCGAACCGCAAAGGCTTCTGGTCGGATGAGATTGAAGCCACGCGCCGCGCGTCCTATCCCCGCTACTGGGAGCAGCTAAGCTGGCCGCAAAAGAAGCTGGCCAATCTGATGCGCAAAATCGATGTGTTTTATTGAGAACATGGCGTGGCGGCATGGATGGGCTGCATCAGGCGCAGGCTGGGTCTGGAGGTGAATGGGTGGCGGTGGCTGGGACTCAGTCCTGGTTTGACGGTGCATAAATGCACCCTACTCTGACGGCTGAACAGGCGTAGATACTCTGTCTTCAGTCAAGCAAAATTTACATATTAGCGCCCTTTATTTTGAAAAACTTGTCACCATCAAACGGCATGTTGTTATGCAGCA
>NZ_FNOY01000042.1 GCF_900107165.1 Nitrosomonas halophila | reverse complement strand
ATGGCGCGTACACCGCTAAGGTCCCGGTGCTCACGTCCCCACTGCACAGCCATCTCCGCCGAGCGAAAGACACTCTCCCAAGAGGTGCGGAACACCTCGGCGGTCTCTTTCCAACTCAAACGCTTCGCCCAACCGGCCAGGAACCAACCCATGGCTTGTGTCAGAGGCCGTTTGCCCAGCGCACACGGCATTGATTCGACCCGCACCCCGCATTTGGGGCAATCAACCCGGCGCGGGGCATACACCAGATAGGTCTTGATACCCCACAGCGGAACAAACTCAAAACGCCTTTGCCCAAGACGGTCGTACCCAGCCCTTGGCATACCACAGACCGAGCATACCGCACGGCTGTTACGCCTCTCCACCACCTCGATCTCCAGATGGGGAGTTTCTTTGCTGCCGCCCCAGCGAACGCCAGCATAGACAAATGACTTGAACTTCTGCAGACGGTTTAGGATAGTCTGGATCTGCATCCCGCTCTCTCCTGTGAAGTTGTTTGTGTCGCAACTTCATCTTCTCAGAGATTGGGCGGGGTGCTCCACTATCACCGGCCATGGTCTTACAAAAGGCGCTTTCGGTTACCCACAAATTCTGCCGAGGAGCCTAATTTATGAAGCAGGCAAAAAAAAAGGGCGAAATCATCGCCCTTTTTTGTCTGCTGAAATTGCGTGTTAACGCTTAATGGCCCCGCTTTCTAAGTTGCTGAATAGCAGCAAGCTGTGCCGTCGCTTCAATCAATTCTGCCTGTGCACGCGCATACTCAATCTCGGAGAGTTTATTCTTCATGGCTTCTTCTGCTCTTTGTTTCGCCTCCAAAGCCTTGGCTTCGTCCAGATCTTTACCACGAACCGCAGTATCTGCCAAAATTGTCACGACATCGGGCTGAACCTCAAGCATACCACCCGACACATAGACCTCCTCATTATCCTTCAGAGGCGCCTTAACACGAACCATTCCAGACTTGATACGCGTCAGCATAGGCGTATGTTGCGGGTAAATCCCAACTTCCCCCATTAGCGCAGGTGCGACTATGAACTCGGCTGGTCCGGAATAAATCGACTCTTCCGCGCTAACTATATCCAGATGAAAAACAGTACCCATTAATTACCACCTATACTCTAAGAACTTTCTTATTGAATCTTTTTAGCTTTTTCCAATACTTCCTCAATACCGCCCACCATATAGAAGGCCTGTTCTGGGATATCATCATACTCACCATTCACAATGCCTTTGAAGCTTTTAATGGTTTCTTTCAATGATACATATTTCCCAGGCGAACCGGTGAAGACCTCAGCGACGAAGAACGGCTGAGAAAGGAACCGCTGGATTTTACGTGCGCGACTGACAGCCAATTTGTCTTCAGGCGAAAGCTCGTCCATTCCCAAAATGGCGATGATGTCGCGCAATTCCTTGTAGCGTTGCAATGTTTGCTGCACTTCTCGTGCCGTGTTGTAGTGATCTTCACCTACGATCAGCGGATCGAGTTGGCGTGAGGTTGAATCCAAGGGATCTACCGCTGGATAGATACCGAGCGAGGCAATGTCACGAGACAAAACAACGGTTGCATCCAAGTGTCCGAAAGTCGTGGCAGGAGAAGGGTCGGTCAAGTCATCTGCAGGGACATAAACGGCTTGAATGGAAGTAATCGAGCCGGTTTTGGACGAAGTAATGCGTTCCTGCAGGCGTCCCATTTCTTCCGCCAGGGTAGGTTGATAACCCACAGCAGACGGCATACGGCCAAGCAATGCGGAAACCTCGGTTCCCGCCAGAGTATAACGATAGATATTATCCACAAAGAACAACACATCCCGGCCTTCATCCCGGAAAGCTTCTGCCATGGTCAATCCAGTCAGTGCCACGCGCAGTCGATTACCCGGAGGCTCGTTCATCTGACCATAAACCAGTGCAACCTTATCCAATACATTGGAGTCCTTCATCTCGTGATAAAAGTCATTACCTTCACGAGTGCGCTCACCCACACCAGCAAACACAGAGTAGCCGCTATGTTCAATTGCAATATTACGGATCAGCTCCATCATGTTAACGGTCTTGCCGACACCTGCACCGCCAAACAGTCCGATCTTCCCGCCCTTGGCAAAAGGGCAGATCAAGTCGATAACCTTGATCCCGGTCTCTAATAATTCCGTAGAGGCAGAAAGCTCATCAAACGCAGGGGCAGCGCGGTGAATAGGCATGACGGACTCTGCACCAATATCGCCCATCTCATCAATGGGCCTACCCAAAACATCCATAATGCGACCGAGTGTTTTGGTACCGACTGGAACAGATATCTGTTTTTCCGTATTGGTAACCATCATACCGCGACGCAACCCATCGGAAGATCCAAGCGCAATCGTTCTAACGATACCATCACCCAGTTGTTGCTGGACCTCCAACGTTAACTCAGATCCCTCCATCACCAGCGCATCATAAACCTTTGGTATCGCTTCCCGGGCAAATTCAACATCGATAACCGCACCAATGCACTGAACGATCTTTCCTTGGCTCATTATTGTTCCCTAATACAAATTAAATAATATTTAAACAGCTGCAGCGCCACCGACAATCTCTGACAGCTCTTTCGTAATCGCTGCCTGGCGCGTCTTGTTATAAATAAGCGTCAACTCATCAATGAGATTACCAGCATTATCGGAAGCGGCTTTCATCGCCACCATCCGTGCGGATTGCTCGGATGCCATGTTCTCTGCGACTGCCTGATAGACCAGCGCTTCGATATACCGGACCATAATGTCGTCAATAACGGGCTTGGCTTCTGGCTCGTAAATATAATCCCACGGTGAACGGAGAACTTTGGACTCAACGCCATCGCCCTTGATCAACTTATCGGTTAACGGCAAAAGCTGCTCCATGACAGGCTCTTGCTTCATTGTATTCACAAAGCGATTGTAAAAGATGTATACCCGGTCTAAACGATTTTCCGTATATGCATCCAGAACAACCTTGACCGCACCTATCAGTTTTTCCATGTTAGGCGCATCCCCCAAACCAGTAATCTGAGAAATGACGCTCACTCCGGCGCGACCCATAAACCCAAGCCCCTTGTTTCCGATACAGCAGGCCTCTATTTGCTTACCGTTATTCTGCCAGCCACGGGCTTCGTTCAACACCCTGCGCAAGACATTGGTATTCAATCCTCCGCACAACCCCTTGTCGGACGTAACCACAATCACCCCGACTCTGTTAACAGTCTCGCGATTAGCCAAAAAGGGATGGCGATACTCGACGCTGGCCTTACTCATATGCGCAGCCACGTTCCGGATTTTTTCACCGTATGGACGTGCTTTCTTCATACGGTCTTGAGCTTTACGCATTTTGGATGCAGCAACCATCTCCATCGCGCGTGTGATCTTCTGCGTATTTTTTACGCTTTTGATCTTGTTCCGTATATCTCTGCTGCTAGCCATGGGTTAATAGCTTCCGTTTTGCTTGAATTCCTGAATAGCGGCCTCGAGTGCCTGCTCGGTCTCGCCATCGAGCTCCTTGGTTGTCTCGATTTTATCCATAACCGGCTGGTAATGGCTGCGCATATGGCTTTTCAGCGCGGACTCAAAAGCGAGTGCGCGCTTGATATCCACATCATCAAAATAACCCTTGTTCAATGCGAACAATGTCAGCGCCATTTCGGAGACTTTCAGCGTGGCATACTGCGCCTGCTTCATCAATTCAGTTGCCATTTTTCCACGCTCGAGCTGCTTACGTGTTGCTTCGTCAAGATCCGAAGCAAACTGTGCAAATGCTGCCAGCTCGCGGAACTGAGCCAGAGCCAAGCGAATGCCGCCACCTAGTTTCTTGATGACTTTGGTTTGCGCTGCACCCCCTACCCGTGATACCGATATCCCGGCATTGATAGCTGGCCGTATGCCTGCATTGAATAAATCGGTCTCAAGGAAAATCTGTCCGTCCGTGATGGAAATCACATTGGTGGGGACAAATGCCGTCACGTCACCAGCCTGTGTTTCAATAATCGGCAATGCCGTTAGGGATCCGGTTTTGCCCTTTACTTCCCCTTTGGTCGCTTTCTCTACATAATCTGCATTGACCCTTGCCGCACGTTCAAGCAAACGGGAATGCAGATAGAAAACATCGCCCGGGTAAGCTTCACGGCCAGGAGGACGGCGCAGCAGCAAAGAAATCTGCCGGTACGCCCACGCTTGTTTGGTCAAGTCATCGTATACGATTAGTGCGTCTTCTCCTTTATCGCGGAAGTATTCGCCCATTGTGCAGCCAGAATAGGGTGCGATGAACTGCATGGCAGCCGATTCAGAAGCTGTAGCCGCGACGACGATGGTGTATGCCATCGCACCGACTTCCTCGAGTTTACGCACCACATTGGCAATAGAAGACGCCTTCTGACCAATGGCAACGTAAATACAAATCATGTTCTCATCTTTCTGATTAATGATTGCATCAATTGCCACAGCTGTCTTACCAGTTTGTCTATCGCCAATGATCAATTCCCGCTGACCACGGCCAACTGGCACCATTGCGTCGATCGACTTCAGTCCTGTTTGTACCGGCTGATCGACTGATTTACGCCATATCACACCCGGCGCAATTTTCTCGATCGGCTCTACCTTTTTGGTATCGATAGGACCCTTGCCATCAATGGGCTGCCCCAAGGCATTGACCACTCTGCCCAACAGCGCCTCGCCTACCGGTACTTCCAGAATACGACCGGTACACTTTACGACATCCCCTTCCTTCAAATGCTCGTATGCACCCAGAATAACTGCGCCCACCGAATCACGCTCCAGATTCAGTGCCAAGCCGTATGTGCCGCCAGGAAATTCCAGCATCTCGCCCTGCATCACATCTGACAACCCATGGATTCGGACAATACCATCTGTCAGCGAGACAATCGTACCCTGCGTACGAAATTCCGAAGTAACAGAGAGCCCTTCAATTCTACTTTTGATTAATTCACTTATTTCTGATGGATTTAACTGCATTTTAATAACTCCTAGCTTTTGAGGGCAGCTGCCATTGCTTCTAGCCTTCCGTACACTGAGCTGTCTATTATCTGATCGCCGATTTCAATTCTAACCCCACCGATAAGCTCAGCGTTTACACCAACTTGCGCATTGACCTTTCGTTGAAACTTTTTCTCGAGCACCGAAACCAGTTTATTCAGCTGATCTTCATCGAGAGGAAAAGCCGATGTGATTTTAGCCTGGAGCACACTCTCATGTTGCGCCTTAAGCTGACCATAAAGCTCCTTCAGCTGAGGCAGCACACCCAGCCGATCATTTTCGATCAGCAGATCTACCAAGTGCTTGCCTTCACGACTAAGCCTTCCGCCGCACACAGCAAGAATAATTTCGCGCAGCTTTCCTGATGGCACTTGAGGATTGCCGATCAATGCCTTAATTTGTTTTTCGGATGCCACAGCGGTGAGCAGCTCCAGCATTTCCAACCAGGAAGATAAAGCGCCTTTAGCCCTAGCGAGCTTAAAAACCGCTTCTGCGTAGGGTCTAGCAATTGTTATCGCTTCAGCCATTTACTTTAACTCTGCCTCTATTGATGAAAGCAAATCAGCATGCACCTTCGGGTTCACTTCGCGACGAAGAATTTTCGTGGCACCCTGAACGGCCAGGCTTGCTACTTGCTGACGCAGCGCCTCGCGCGCGCCAAAAACCTCATGCTGAATTTCCGCTTTCGCACCCGCCAAAATTTTGTCGCCCTCGACCCTGGCATTTGCTTTGGCTTCTTCAACGATGTCGGCAGCCCTTTTTTCCGCCTGGATGACTATCTCGCTTGCCCGCTGCTTTGCCTCTTTGAGCACCTCCAAAGAACGCTGACTAGCAAGCTCCAGTTCTTTCTTACCACGTTCACCAGCCGCCAGCCCATCGGCTATCTGCTTTTGACGTTCTTCAATCGCACGCAACAAATGCGGCCATACAAACTTGATGGTAAACCAGATAAAAACGGAAAAGGCTATCGCTTGCGAGACCAGTGTGAAATTTATATTCATAACAGCCCTTTATACGTCTTCTAGAATATATTCAGTAGTATTTGCACTTATATTTACTGAATCACTGCCAACAACGGATTACCAAATGCGAACAACATTGCAAGCCCGACTGCAATAATGAACGAAGCGTCGGTCAAACCCAGCAGCAAGAAAACTTTACCTTGCAGAGTAGGAATCATTTCTGGCTGGCGCGCAGCACCTTCCAGAAAACGGCTACACATGATGCCCACGCCGATACATGCACCTGCCGCACCCAATCCAATCATCAACCCAATACCGATCCCGGTGTAGGCCTGTACCATTGCTAAAAATTGAACATTATCCATAATTGCCTTCCTTTAATTAAAATCAAATTAATAACAAAAGCTTCTTCTTAATTAATGCGACTCGTGCGCCATGGACAAGTAGACCACAGTCAACATCATGAATATAAACGCTTGCAATGTAACGATCAGTATATGAAAGATTGCCCAACCCAGCCCAAGCACAGCGCCAAAGACAGTCCCGGCGACGCCCGTTGCCGCCCACATACCGAGCAACAGAAAAATAATCTCGCCTGCGTAGATATTTCCGAACAACCGCAGGGAATGTGACAACGGCTTGGAAATATATTCAATCAAGTTGAATAGCAAATTGAGAGGCCACAACAGCGGATTCTTGCCAAATGGACTGCAAAACAATTCCGCGATCCATCCGCCCATCCCCTTAACCTGGATCCCGAAGTAAATCGTCAAGAGCCAGATTGACAATGCCAGCGCAAATGTCGTGTTCACGTCAGTGGTCGGCACACTGCGCCAATTATGCAATCCAAATATATTCGTATAGATCCACGCCATAATGTCAATTGGCAACAGATCCATGGTGTTCAACATCAACACCCAGACAAATATAGTCAGCGCAGCTGGCGCCACAAATTTGTGCCTGTTTCCATGAAAAGAATTCTTTACCTGCCCATCAACGAATTCGATCAATATCTCAACGAAGGCCTGCTTTTTGGATGGCACGCCCGTCGTGGCTTTTCTTACAACCATCCACATGAAGCCAAGGCTGAGCACGCCCAATATCAGCGACATCACCAAGGTATCGACATGAAGCACCCAGAATGGACTGTCCCCCAAACTGACGGTCATATTGGTCAGGTGATGTTGGATATATGAAGTTGGTGTTAATTCTGCATCAGATGCCATTTTCCTTACCTATTTGCTATTTCTGCACCTTTTTATCGCCCTCGGGTGTTTCTGGCACAAATATCGCCAGACTAGATATAATTACCGCCACAATGAATGAGCCAATAAAAATGATTGGCACCACATCTTCGTAGACAGCAAAAACACCCCAGAGCGCCACAATAATTACTATTATCTTCACCGCTTCCGCTCGCAACGCCGTGCGCAGCGTACCGCTCGCTGAATATCCACGATGCCTTGATATGACCACTGCATAGGCCGCCATAGAAAAGACACTGACAAACGCCCCCAGAAATCCCGAGGCGGCGCCATGTGCACCCATCCATAAACCGCATCCAATCGACACGAGCACTGCGTAGATAATCTGCCAGCGTATAACCGCTCCGAGCGGTTTATTGCTAATAAATGACATTTTTTGCGGGCGTGTGGAAATTCCCTTAGGGAACCTCTCCAAAAAGTGCGGGGATTTTAACTTGATCAGGCACCATAGTCAATGAATGCTTTTGAACAACGCCCAGCCGAAATTGCAAGCCCAATCAAACGCTATTCACTCCCAGCCACCCACATGCGGCCCATACTGGCTTGCCAGTCATACCGCCCGCTGCCCAGTCATTTTTCTCGCCTCAATGCCCACCTGACATCTTGGTATTTATTTTGATTCATTGCATTAGATTCAAGCTAAGTTCGCAATGTCTTTGATATTTTACCTTCAAGTCAGTAGAATACTCTCCGGCATGCCGGTACAGCAGCCGGTACAGCATGCATGCCCGGCGAATAGCCTTGCCACGGCAAGTACCTGAATCAGGCAATTTGCCAAGTTTTTATTATACCTTGCCTCACTTCCCGTCCAAGGAAGGAGGCTATACCCACAAGGACACCATGAGACACTACGAAATAGTTTTTATCGTTCATCCCGATCAAAGTGAGCAAGTACCCGCCATGATCGAGCGTTACACCAGCGCAATCACTGCCAGATCAGGAAAAATCCATCGTCTGGAAGATTGGGGTCGACGCCAGCTTGCCTATCTCATCCAGAAACTGCACAAAGCGCACTATGTTTTGATGAACATCGAATGTGATCAGGAAACACTTGAGGAACTCGAACATAGCTTCAAATTCAATGATGCGGTTTTGCGCCATCTGGTTGTACGTATGAATGGTCCTGTTACCTCTCCTTCTCCCCTGGCGCAGGAAGGCGGCAGCAAGTCAACGTATTCCGCTGCAGAGGGTCAATCTGACAACCCATCAGCCTCCAAAGCTTCTGGCGCGTCTTCCGGAGACAATGCCGCCATTGCTTCCGAGCAAGCTCAATCCGCATCCTAGAGCGGGGTCCAGACTGGACTGCAATCAGGTCATTATCTGTGGAACAATTGTCAGGCTGACCACACCACGTTACACACCTGCTGGCATCATGATTACCGAGCTCAAGCTCAGTCACGAGTCCACGCAAGTAGAAGCTGGAAGCCCGCGTCGGGTGACATGCGAATTGACAGCAATAGCGATGGCAGATCTGGCCGAGCAAGTTCTTTCCATGGGCATTGATCGTCATGTCAGGCTCACGGGCTTTCTTGCCAGGAAGAACCGCATGAACGACCAGCTGATTTTGCATATATGCGAAGCGGCACTTGTCTGAAAAACAGCAAACCATTTATACAAATAGCTTAACGGAGATAACATGAGATTCTCGAGAAACAAAGATGCAAAGAGCAGGTTAAAGGACAGAATTGCAAATCGTCCCTTGTTCAAACGTAAAAAATTCTGCCGTTTCACTGCTGAAGGCATTACCACCATCGACTACAAAAACACTGAGCTGCTTAAAGACTTCATCAGTGATAATGGAAAAATCATACCGGCCCGGATCACCGGCACCAAGGCAAACTACCAGCGTCAGCTGGGGCTTGCTATCGAACGCGCACGCTTCCTGGCGCTGTTACCATATACCGACCGCCACTAAGAACTTGGGAGAACTGCTATGCAAGTAATATTGATGGAAAAAATAGCCAAACTGGGTACTTTGGGCAGCATTGTCAATGTCAAGCGGGGATATGCTCGCAACTATCTCATTCCCCAAGGAAAAGCCAAATGGGCGACCGCCAGTGCTATCGCCGAGTTTGAATCCAAGCGCGCAGAACTGGAAAAAAAACAATCAGAAGTTTTGGCAGCGGCAGAAGCACTGGCAGCCAAGCTTGATGGACTGCTGATTCAAATTACCCAAAAAGCCGGTGTCGATGGCAAGCTTTTTGGGTCGGTAACCAATGCCAATATTGCCGAAGAGCTGCACAATCAAGGTTTCTCAATCGAAAAATCGATGATACGCATGCCGGAGGGGCAACTGAAACAGATAGGTGACTACACCGCGACCATTGCACTTCACAGCGATGTCTCGGCGCACATCACGGTATCGGTGCTGGGTGAAGCCATCGCTTGACATCCCCTCATCGAGAAAAAAGGGCTGGCAACAGTCCTTTTTTTGTTTCTGCATCAGATGAACCATTCAGATCATACCCGACTGGATGGAACTGGCACACTTGCCTTCCAGCCGCATAGCGGAGCAACAACGCCTTGTTCCGAAGTCTTTGGATTTAAACACTGCGTAACCTGCTCGCAACCGCAGCACCCATCACAGGCACACCCAATTAAGATATTACTTGTTTGTTAACAATATGTTAACTATATGGAATAGCGATCTGACGCGAATTCCAGGATAATAGGCTTCCTTGTTTTTTGCGAAGCTGTCGATGTCTATGAACCAATTAACCGCCAATTCCTCACACGACATTTCCCGGGATACCTACAAGCTCCCCCCTCATTCGCTCGAAGCAGAGCAATCTGTTCTGGGCGGCCTGATGCTGGACAACCATGCTTGGGATAAGGTGGCGGATATTATTACCGATCTTGATTTTTATCGACAAGACCACCAGCTTATTTACCAGCATATTTGCCGCCTCATCGAGCAGAACAAGCCTGCAGATGTCATCACTGTCGCAGAGTCACTTGAAAACACCGCCAAACTGAATCATGTCGGCGGGCTGGCCTATATCGGCGCCATTGCCCAAAATACCCCTTCGGCTGCCAATATTCGCCGCTACGCAGAAATCGTGCGTGAACGCTCGATCATGCGCAAGCTGGCCCAAATCAGTGCACAAATTACCGACTCGACCTACAATCCAGCAGGACGATCCGCCGAAGACCTCCTGGACGAAGCAGAGAGCAGAATATTCGAAATCGCCGAGCAGAGCGCACAGGGCAAGCAGGGATTTGTGGACATACAACCACTTCTGAAGCAAGTCGTGGAACGCATCGAGATGCTCTACAACCGGGACAATACTGACGACATCACCGGCATTGCATCAGGCTTTCACGATCTGGATCAGAAAACCTCTGGATTCCAGGCGGGCGATCTCATCATTGTTGCGGGCAGGCCCTCAATGGGAAAAACCACCTTCGCACTCAACATCGGTGAGCATGTCGCACTGGAGGTTAACAAGCCCGTTGCTGTATTCAGCATGGAAATGAGCGGAACACAATTAGCCATGCGCATGCTGGGTTCGATTGGGCGGCTGGACCAGCATAAGGTTCGCACCGGCCGCTTGGAGGATGAAGACTGGCCCAGGCTCACTCATGCGCTCGGCAAGCTGAATGATGCGCCAATCTTTATTGATGAAACCGCAGCATTGAATTCACTGGAATTGCGTGCCCGCGCACGGCGCCTATACAGGCAGCATGGCGGACTGGGATTGATCATCATCGACTACCTGCAGTTGATGTCATCGGCCTCCCACAGTGAAAATCGCACTGCCGAGATTTCTGAGATTTCACGCTCACTGAAAGCACTGGCCAAAGAACTGCAAGTGCCCGTTATTGCCCTCTCGCAATTGAACCGCAGCCTTGAGCAACGCCCCAACAAACGTCCAGTCATGTCGGACCTGCGCGAATCAGGCGCCATCGAGCAGGATGCCGACGTCATTCTGTTCATTTACCGTGACGAAGTATACAATCCGGACACACCGGACAAGGGCATTGCCGAGATCATTATCGGCAAGCAGCGCAATGGCCCGATCGGCAAAGTGGATCTCACCTTTCTGGGCGAATTCACGCGGTTCGAAAATTGCACAAGGGTTGATTATTATTGATCTGACAAGACAATCGCGCAGGGCAGAATATAGCTCTCTCAGTCCACGATCAGTTGCGATCCATACGCCGATACTGGATAGCCTCGGCCACATGCGCACCCAGTATCGCTTCACTGCCTGACAGATCCGCAATGGTGCGCGCAAGTTTCAATATGCGATGAAAGGCGCGTGCGGAAATATTCAAGCGCGTCATTGCTTGTTCGAGCAAATTTGAGCCTTCTTTTGTCAGCGCACAGTAGGCTTCAATTTCCTGGACAGCCAGCTCTGCATTCGGCTTGTTTTGCCGGGCAAGCTGATGCTGCCGGGCCAGCTCCACGCGTGACCGGATCACATCACTGGCTTCACTGCGCTGTGGACGCAGCATGTCCTGTTGTGGCAAAGCAGGCACTTCGATCTGGATATCGATTCGGTCCAGCAATGGGCCCGATAGCTTTCCGCGGTAACGCACGATTTGATCCGGTGTACAGCGGCATTTTCCAGCGTAGTGGCCCAGATAACCACAAGGGCATGGATTCATCGCCGCTATCAATTGGAATTTTGCCGGAAAATCCGCTCGTTGCTTGGCACGGGAAATTGTAATATGCCCAGATTCGAGGGGTTCACGCAACACTTCCAGCACGCGCCGCTCGAATTCGGGCAATTCGTCCAGAAATAGGATGCCATGCATGGCCAGCGAAATCTCGCCCGGGCGCGGGATGCTGCCACCTCCTACCAATGCCACGGCCGATGCGGTGTGATGCGGCGCCCGAAAAGGACGCCGTTTCCAATTTGCCAGATCGAAGCGGCCACCGCCCAAAGATTGAATGGCGGCTGACTCCAGCGCTTCCTGCTCGGTCATGGAAGGGAGTATGCCCGGCATACGCTTGGCAAGCATGGATTTTCCGGTTCCGGGCGGACCGATCATGAGCAGGCTATGCCCGCCTGCAGCAGCAATCTCCAGTGCGCGCTTGGCTTGCGCCTGTCCCTTGACATCCCTCATATCGGGATAGCACACTTCATTTTCATTTGCTCCTGCCGGCGCCTCATCACATGAGTGCAGCGGCTGCTGACCAAGCAAATGCGCACAGATCTGCAGCAACGAGCTGACGGGATAGACGACAACGTCTTTGACCAAAGCGGCCTCACTGGCGTTCTGCTGTGGCAGAACGAAGCTGCGGCCCGTCAGGGAAGCGCCATAGGTCATGGCCAACGCACCCCGGATGGGCCGCAATTGGCCATTCAATGACAACTCCCCCGCCCACTCATACTGATTCAGTTGATCGGATGGAATTTGGCCGCTTGCTGCCAATATGCCCAATGCAATGGGCAAATCGAAGCGGCCACTCTCTTTCGGTAAATCAGCCGGCGCAAGATTCACGATAATTCGCTGGATCGGGAATTTAAAACGCGCATTCTGCAAAGCAGCGCGCACTCTATCCCTGCTCTCCCTGACCTCTGTTTCCGGAAGACCGACAATGGTGAAACTAGGGAGTCCATTGGACAAATGCACCTCCACGCTTACCAGTGGCGCATCCATGCCTGACAATGCCCGGCTATAAAGAATAGCCAGCGACATGAAGAATGAAAATCACGAACAAGTTCATTTGCTGCGATATGTGCGCCTGCCACATCACGCGCCTTGCATACCGCATCGGCACACTTTATTTGGGATCACCCACATCCACTAAATCACCACCGGATACCGGTTGCTGCAGTTGGTTCTCCAGCATCTGCACTTTTGCCTCCAGCTCTGTCAGCTTGATACGAGTTCGCTTGATCACTTCTTGCTGCACTTCGAACTCCTCGCGCGTCACCAGATCCAGCCTGGAAAATACACCTGACAACATGGTGCGCATATTCCTTTCGATATCTTTGGCAGGACTATGGGCCAGAATTTCATTGACCTTGCCGCCGATTTCATCCAGCACGTTTTTATTCAGCATTCGATTTCTCCATTAAATTTAAAAGTTAGACCCACTTCCGGGATAAAATCTCATATTTTCAAATATCAGGCAAACATTAATCGCGCCATCGATCAAGGGATCACGGCAGTGCTCTCCCATAAAAAGCGGCGCCCTACGCAAAAACTCAAGTTTTCATTCTAATATCTGACACCAATGGATCGTTTACAACTTCTGGAAAGCTGGCTACACGACATGTATCCCGGTCAGTCCTTTAGCTTGTCGCCTGCTTCCGCAGACGCAAGCTTCCGGCGTTATTTCCGGGTCACGTTTGACCAGCAGACGCTGATCGCCATGGATGCGCCGCCACCACTGGAAGATTGCGCACCGTTCTTGCACGCGGCCGAAATCCTTTCCCGGGCAGCGGTGCATGTGCCCCAGGTCTTGGCTCAAGATATCGAACACGGTTTTTTACTGCTTTCCGACCTCGGCGACACCACTTTCCTACAGGCATTGACCATCAATCCCGCCGTCGCCAACGAGCTCTATCTGGCAGCAATCGACGCTTTGATCAACATCCAAAAAGCCAGTCAGACAGGCCTGCTTCCCGAATACAGCCGGGCATTGCTGACCCAGGAATTAAACCTCTTTCCCGACTGGTATCTTGCAAAACACCTACAGTTCCGTCTCAATGACGACCAGAAGGCTGGCTTAGCCAGGGTTTTTGCCTTATTGCTGGACAATAACCTTGCCCAACCCCGTGTTTTTGTTCATCGTGACTTTCACAGCCGCAATCTGATGGTCTCGACACCCAATCCAGGCATTATCGACTTCCAGGACGCGGTCTCTGGCCCCATCACCTACGACCTGGTCTCCCTGCTCAAGGACGCCTATATTCAGTGGGACGAGGCGCAGGTACTGGACTGGGCAATCCGTTACTGGGAGCGCGCCCGTCAAGCGGAGCTGCCGGTAAGCAGCGATTTTTCCAGCTTTTACCGGGATTTCGAGTGGATGGGCGTGCAACGCCACCTCAAGGTGCTGGGTATTTTTGCACGCCTCTGTTATAGAGATCAGAAAAATGCCTATCTGCAAGACATGCCCGTGGTCATGCACTATCTGCGGCAAACCTGTGAACGTTACCGCGCGCTTCATCCATTGCTTGTGCTGCTGGACCAATGCCAGGACCATGCGCCCGCAGTCGGCTACACATTCTGACCAGCCCTATCGACATCATGTACCATGCCATGCTACTGGCGGCAGGACGCGGGGAGCGCATGCGGCCGCTTACCGACACCTGCCCCAAGCCCCTGCTGCGGGCCGGCGGCAAAATGCTGATCGAGTATCATCTGACGAGACTCGCGCAGGCCGGCTTCTCGACAGTCGTAATCAACCATGCCTACTTGGGCGAGCAGATAGAAGCGGCACTGGGCAACGGTGAACGTTATGATATCCAGATCCTTTATTCGGCTGAACAAGGCGTGCTGGAAACGGCAGGCGGAATTGCCAAGGCATTGCCATTATTGACAGATGGCAGCATGCACCGCCCCTTTGCAATCATCAGCGCCGACATATTCTGCCAAATGGAATTATCCGGATTACGCCCGATATTGCAGCGCATCCAGACAGAGGCGGAGCACACGCTTGCGCACTTGGTACTGATCGACAATCCCCCGCATCACCCAGAAGGTGACTTCTGCTGGAATGCCGAGCAGGGAGCATTGGCGCCAACAATCCGGACCGGCTGCCGGAAGCTCACTTTCAGTGGCATAGGGGTTTACCACCCGGCACTTTTCGAACATGTCGCGCCCGACCAGGCCGTCAAACTTGCACCCTTATTGCATGCAGCAATCGCTGCAGGTAAAGTCAGTGGCACATATTATTCAGGCACCTGGATGGATATTGGCACACCGGAACGCCTACATGCGCTTGATGCCTGGCTGCAGGCAAATCGGCTTGATATGCCGCGCTCGACATTCCCCGATGGCGAGAATAAATAACACACGACCAATTAAGCTAAAATTGACTATCACTCCAGAATGGGCAAAACATCCATGACGCACTCTCTCATTTCTTGCGAATTGCACGATTACATCGAAGTTGCCTGTATGTATGGTTACGAGGTCAGACTATGCCTGAAAGACGGCTCGGTCGTGACAGGCAGGGCAAAAGACATCCTGACCAATGCGGAAAAACAGGAATTTCTGTTGTTGGATACAGAGACTGGCACACAGCAAGTCGAGCTGATCCTGCTTGATAAAATGCAGGTGCTGACGCCTCACGCAAAATTCAGCGAAGTTATCTTTCGGAACCCCTGAAGCATGCGATGACGACATCGTTGCACGCCACGCTTGGGGATACCTGGCGATGCGCACAACAGCGCTCACCAGCTTCGCGCTATCTGGGCTAGCGCCTGCCGTCATACCACATCGACAAGCGCTCTTTGCTCTGCAATGTCCGGAACGGATGCAGTATCAAGCGCAAAAACTGGCCGGCAATTTCCCACGAACTATAAAGCTGCACTTTTCTGGATGATGTCTCAAGCGGATGATCGGTCAGGATGGTAAAACCCAGTTTGCGTGCGCGCCCCCATTTCTTGAGCTTCTGGCTTAGATCCACTTCTTCCGCCGCATAGAGCGCCTGATTGAATCCACCCACTTCCCGGAATACTGCGGCATCACATGCAATCAGCGCACCTGCCGCCCAGCTGAATTTTACCGACAAGGCCGTCCAGATTCGCAACAACACCACCATCCACCAAGGCAAGTTGGGCATATGGAGCGTACTGCCCGCCCCGACATGCTTACCTTGTTCGATCAAACTGAAAATCTCACCGACCAGCCCCGCATTCAACAAGCAATCCGCATCCAGAAATATAAACCAATCCCCTGCTGCAGCCGCCGCACCAGCTGCTCTGGCGCGCGCAATCTGATTGACCGGTTCAAACACAACCCGGGCACCGGCCTGCTTAGCCAGGCGGGCCGTGTCATCGGTCGAATTATTGTCCACCACAATCACTTCATGACTATAGCCATAAGATTGGTTCGCAGCCATGGCATCGGCGACGGATTGGAGACATTGTCCAATCAAGCGTTCTTCATTGAAGGCGGGAATAATGATCGAAACATGCATAGGATAACACCCTGATTTTAATAATTATGAGAGCGCATTATTATGACGGTTTGTAACCCGCTGCGCTCGGAGAAAATAGCGCTTTCACTGGATGCGATGTGCAGGCAATGACGCAAAACATAATTCCAAAGCTTGCAGAACAAAGTTTCTCACAAGGGCACTTTACGGAGATGAGCGCTTGATTGCAGAAGCATTTACTCGAAAATTTTGCTGTATTGTCTTGACATAAAAAGTCAACGCCGCCAGCTTTCTCGAATTCCATATCAGCGGCTCGGCAGCCATGGAAATTATCATACAAAGCTGAATCATTTCGTCCAGATGGATCCGGTTCAAGCCGGCAGACTCCTTGGCCATGGCCACAAAATGCGGATAGGGCTGCGCGAATCCTGGCGCAAACCTATTGCCCTCCTCATGACAATGGCTACACGACAATCCATTGGTACTCAGCCGGACATCCTTGTAGAGTGCCTCACCGTATGCTGACAAATCCAATTGATTGCCCTGATAGGGACGATAAGTGGCCGGCCTGGTAATCTTTAGAGGATCGATCTTCTCAATAGTGCTGGCATTGGCCCGAGCGACAGGTTCCACTTGATCTACTTTTTTAACGGCAAGAGGACTCTGGAGAAAATCGGGATCGGCTTGCATGCGTGGCGCTGGTGGACGATGGGGCGCAGGGCTACAGCCTGTCATGCCTCCGCCCAGAGCAGCGACGAGCACCCCTCCCGAGATCAAGGCACCAGCAACCTTTTTCAAACTGGACGAAATCATGATCTTTTCTCTCCCGTTTCATTATAGAATCTAGTAGGCTATCCGAGAATAGCCGGATCTACTGCGGACGAGCTTGGCTGAGCCCTCGCTACAATCGCTATTCTCGGACAGTCCCCTAGCATCACTGCATCCGCACATTGCGCTGATGCTGAGGGCTTACCGTTGCAAGCCTTTATATTACCCCTGAACTATATCAACCTTATCGCCCGTCTCGCATTATGATCTGGAAACCCAACGTCACGGTTGCTGCCGTTATCGAACAAAATGGCCAATATTTATTGGTAGAAGAAACACCGAATGGGGTTGATATCAAACTCAATCAGCCGGCTGGTCATTTAGAACCAGGAGAATCTATCCTGCATGCGTGCAGCCGCGAGGTACTGGAAGAAACAGGCCACACATTCCTGCCTGAGGCATTGACAGGCATTTATCACTGGCACGCACCACATAATGACACAACTTATCTGCGCTTCACTTTTTCCGGCCGGATAACGAATTTTGACCCAGAACGAGAACTAGATACCGGCATTATCCGGGCAACTTGGTTCAGCCTCGAGGAAATCCGCGCCAAACAGGCATCTCATCGCAGCCCAATGGTCATGCAATGCATCGAAGATTATCTTACCGGAAGAAGCTATGCGCTGGATATTCTTACGCACTATGGGCTCGTTAATAAATAACTTGAGCATAAGTTATTTATTAACGAGCCCTATGATTAGATAGATCCTTTACAGTCCAGCACTTTTCGAAGCAATCCGGTCCAGCAGATTATGCCAGGAGTTAGCAAATGACTGAGCGCCTTCATGCTGCAGGACTGCAGCAAGCTGTTCGACATCCACCCCAGCCTGGGCAAACTCTGCGAGGACATTCTCAGCATCGCCCCCGTCAGCCGGCAATTTAGCCGCCACTTTTCCATGCGCAGCGAAAGCGAGCAATGTCTTTTCAGGAACGGTATTGATGGTATCCGGCGCCACGAGCGCATCGATATAAAGCGTTTCAGGGGCATCCGGGTCTTTGGTGCCGGTGCTGGCCCAGAGCACGCGCTGCGGGCATGCGCCCGCGCTGACAAGCGCCAGCCAGCGTGGCGTAGCCAGCAATTCGCGATAAGCCTGATAGATCTGCTTGGCAACTGCGATGCCGAGTTGATTGCGCAGCGCCGCCGACACTTTATCTTTGACCGCGACATCCCAACGGCTAATAAAAACCGAAGCGACCGAAGCGACCTTTGGATCCAGCCCGGCAGCAAGCCGTCTTTCGATGCCACGCAGATAGGCTTCAGCAGCAGCCAGATAATGCGCTGTCGAGAACAGCAACGTAACGTTGACCGGTACCCCGGCAAAGATCGCTTCTTCGATTGCCGGAATACCCGCGCGCGTACCCGGAATCTTGATAAACAAATTCGGCCGTTGCGCGTGCGCATACAGCCTCTTTGCGGCCGCAATGGTGGCAGCCGTATCATTCACCAGCAGCGGAGAAACTTCCAGCGACACCCAGCCATCCTTTCCGCCACTGGCATCGTGAGTTGGCCGAAAAAGATCGGCAGCCTCAGTCACGTCCTCCAATGCCAATTCCAGGAACAGCGCCTCACCCGATTGACCGGCGGCAGTTTTCTGCCGGATCGCCGCATCGTAATAATCACCCTCACCGATCGCTTTATCGAAAATTGTGGGGTTGGATGTCAGCCCCGTCACAGCCAGCTCGCCAATGTAACGACTCAATGTACCGCTCACCAACAGCTCGCGCGTAATGTTATCGAGCCAAAGGCGCTGACCGAGGTCATGCAATTGCTGTGTCGATTTCATGAAGCCTCCATTTAGTTGAGAGAGCTATCATGGATAACACCACGAAGGTTCCACGTCAACCGGATACCGCCACAATGAACAAATCCGTCAGAGCATCAGTGCAAACAATTCAGTCTTCGGGCAGAAACAGCCAATATCTGCCTGACGGCAGGCGCTATGCCTGCTGGTGACTTCGCGACCGCCCTTGCCATACCGCCATTTTTTTGGCCGGAATCATTTCATTCCCGGAAACAGCCTTGTCCTTTTTAATGCCCAAGGGTGCGAACGTAGCAGCAGGCTGCTTGGCCCATCGAGTGATGACTATTTTTTCCTCAGGCATCCCATCCTCCCAGAGTTTATCCGTTGCATGCGTATCGGGGGCGCCGACAGCGCGGCAATTCCTTGAAACGCAATCACTCTGCCGCATCACAGCTGCCCCATTCCTGCTCGGACAGCCTCCTAGCAAACTGCCGCCCTTTGACCTTTTCGGTTGCAATGCTAGCGGTTTGATACCGCTTGTCTGTTCGCTAGCACACCCAATGCAAAAAAAGTAGGGCATGCTTTCAAACCATTTTCGGCAACGGAAATCGCATTGCGCAATCACAATGCACATCAACCGACTGGTTATTGGATTATGATGGTTATTCTGCTGGTCCATTGCGGGAAGCAGGATAAAATGATTCACTCCTTTATATATTTTTATGCATGCATTTTGATTGGAGGCTGCCATGCAAACAAAAATTTCACGCTATCTGACAATTCTGATTGTGGTTCCCGTGCTATCCGGCTGCTGGATGCTCGCAGCCGGTGGCGGCGGTGCTTATGGCGGCTACAAAGCCAAAGAAGAAGGTTACGAACTGCGCAGCCCGGTTACGAAAGAAGAGGAAAAAGATCAGCGCGATAGCCAAGAACAGCAATAAGGCATACATGGACATGCGGGTCCGGTTACCTTGATCGATGGGCTATCCATCAAGGCAACCGCCGCAGCCGCAGCTGGACCCATCAGCACATGTGAAATTCACAAGCACCAAACCAGGCATCAGCCACCAGCCTCGCTGCGCCCCCTGCCTGCTGCTGAAAATCGCATAGAGGCATATTTTCGCATCAATGCTTGCCCAGCTTTCCCAGTGCGCTATCAAGAGATGCTTTCATCTTCTTGGCGGCACCACCAACCGCCTCACTCACGGTGCCAGCCAGATGGGTGACTGCTACCGGCTGTCTGCCCTCCAACCGGGCTTCCATCAAACAGCGCTTGTCAGGCTTGCCGCCCTTATGGCTGTTCTCGTCACTGAAATGCACTTCCACGCGGGTAATCTGATCCCGGAAATGGCGCAGATTGCTTTCCACCGCCGCTTCAATCTGCCCAACCAGTTCCTCGTTGCTTGCAATATTTTTATCGGTATTCACCTGAATTATCATCATGCTTTCCTTTCAGTGGTTAAATTTTAATAGTCACTCAAATCAATAATAATCACTTGCGGTGCGGCTGCGCCAGTCAAGTAACAACCATCAGTTGATCCTACCTTTGCCCTGTCACGGCGTCATCTGCCATGGCTCTCCCGCGCCGGATCAAGCCAGCAGCCATTCTCGACGATGAGTGCATCGGCTTCTTTGGGTCCCCAACTGCCAGGTTCGTAGCGATGAACCGGCTGATGCATCACCAATACAGGATCCACAACCGCCCAGGCAGCCTCGACCGCGTCCTTGTGCGTGAACAGTGCGCTGTCACCCCTCAGCGCATCGCCCAGCAATCGTTCATAGGGCGCCTCCTTGCCTAGCCATTCCTCACACAAGTAGAGCTCCCGCTGATCGCCCACGAACTCCTTCCCGGCCCGCTTGACGCGCGCAGCCAGCGCAATGGCGGAATTGGGTGAAAGTCGGAAGCGTATATAATTACCCACGCAGTCCGCTGCGACCGAATCCGAGAATAATCTTTGCGGCGGAGGCTTGAGCTGGACCAGCACCTCGGTTACCGTTTCAGCCAGGCATTTTCCGGAACGCAAATACCATGGCACGCCCCCCCACCGCCACGAGTCGATAAAAAGCCGCAATGCACAGTAAGTCTCGACATCGGAATGCTTCGCCACGCCGGGTTCATCACGATAACCGGCATATTGGCCGCGCACGACATCGTCCGGTCCGAGTGGACGCATGGCCCGGAAAACCTTGCTGCCTTCGTCATGCACGGCCTCATAGCCCCGATAGGCAGGCGGCTCCATCGCAAGCAGCGCGACGATCTGAAACAGATGGTTCTGAATCACGTCGCGCAGACAGCCAGTCGCCTCATAGAACCCGCCACGTCCCTCCACACCGAAATTCTCGGCCAGGGTAATCTGAACGCTCGCGATGCAATTGCGGTTCCAGATCGGTTCCAGAAAGGCATTGGCGAAACGGAAATAGAGGATATTCATGATCGCTTCTTTTCCGAGAAAATGGTCGATGCGAAAGATCGACGTTTCCGGAAAAGCTGACGCCGCGATGCGGTTCAATTCCCGGGCGGAGGCCAGATCGCGCCCGAATGGCTTTTCAACCATGATATGCGCCCGCCCGGTCAGACCGGTTGCATTCAGCCCCTGAATGACTGTGCCAAACAGCGCAGGCGGGATCGCCAGATAGTGGGTCGGACAGCGCGCCTCCCCCAAAGCCTTTTTCAGCGCCTTGAAGGTATTCCGGTCATTATAGTCGCCACTTACGTAATCAAGCCGCGCAAGCAGATGGTCAAGTGCCCGCTGGTCATCGATGCCGCTGGATTGCTGGATGCTGTCTATTGCCCGCTGGTGCAATTGCTCAAGCCGCCAGGAAGAGGCCGCAACGCCGATCACCGGCAGATCGAGGCTACCCCGTTTCGCCAATGCATAAAGTGCCGGGAAGATCTTCTTGTACGCCAGATCCCCGGTCACGCCGAACAACACCAGCGCATCGGACTGCCCGGTATGCGCCTGCTTCTCAGTCATCTTCACTCTCCCGCTGCTCGCCATGCCCACCAAACTGCTTGCGCATGGCCGACAGCAGCCGGTCGGCGTAATCCGCCTCGCCCTGGGATTCAAACCGCCCATACAGCGCCGCACTGATCACCGGCACCGGCACACTCACATCGATTGCCGCCGCAATCGTCCAGCGCCCCTCGCCCGAATCGGACACGCGCCCGATATAGTTCTCCAACTGAGGATTATCGAGCAACGCACTAGCCGTCAGATCCAATAGCCATGAACCGATGACGCTCCCGCGCCGCCAGACTTCCGCGATCTCGGACAAATCGAAATCATACTGATAATACTCCGGGTTGCGCATCGGTGCAGTCTCGGCATCAGCCGCTCGCGACCGTTTACCCGCGTTGGCACTTTGCAGAATATTCATGCCCTCGGCATAGGCCGCCATCAGGCCGTACTCGATGCCATTGTGTATCATCTTGACGAAGTGTCCGGCCCCCTGCGGCCCGCAATGCAGGAAACCCTGTTCGGCCGTACCTCTGCCAGGCGGACGGCCTGGCGTACGCGGTGCGGCCGAGACACCGGGCGCAAGCGTGGCAAAAATCGGAGTGAGCGACTCGACCACTGTTTTTTCACCACCGATCATCAGACAATAACCACGCTCGAGACCGGCGACACCGCCGCTGGTCCCGACATCCACATAATGGATGCCACGCGGCTGCAAGGCCGCACCACGCCGAACATCATCGCGATAATGGCTGTTGCCGCCATCGATCACGATATCACCGGCATCGAGCAACTCGGTCAACTTCGCCAGCGCCTGATCGACGACCGCAGCCGGCAGCATCAGCCAGATGACCCGCGGCGCCGCCAGACGGGAAACGAAATCCTCCAGCGAATCCGATCCAGTCGCACCCTGCCGCGCGAGCTCCGCAACCGCCGCTGGCTGCATATCATAGACCACACAGGTGTGCCCCCCTCTCATGAGGCGTTGCACCATGTTGGCCCCCATCCGTCCCAATCCGATCATACCCAGCTGCATTCTCAGGCCTCCTTTCCCAGGAAAAATCCAAAACCGGAAAACACCGATTGAACCCACCGTGTTTCCCCCTTGGCCCCAGCTTAATACCAGAGTCGATACCAGACAAGCCTATCAGCTGATGACGCCGCTCGCCAGAAAGGCAACATAACCCACATAACAGGATAACAAAATTCCGCCCTCAAGCCGGTTGATGCGGCCAGACCGGCCAAACCCATAGCCGATCACAAACAGCGAGAGGGTCAGCACAGCCATCACCATCATATCCCGGCAAAAAACCTCCGGGCCGATCTCCAGCGGGTGAATCACGCCAGCCAGCCCCACCACAGCCAGCGTATTGAACAGGTTGGAACCGATCACATTGCCGATTGCGATATCATGCGCGCCTTTGCGCGCCGCCATGATCGATGCGGCCAGCTCCGGCAGCGAAGTGCCCAAGGACACAATCGTCAGCCCGATGATCAAGTCGCTCACACCCATGCCCTGGGCGATTTCGACCGCACCCCACACCAGCATGCGTGAACTCACGATCAGCAGCACCAGACCGACAATCAGCCACAGCATCGCCCGAGTCAGCGGCATCGGGCGGCTTGCCAGTGCTTGCTCGATTTCATCCCCCAGTCTGTCGGCCTTCGTACGCAAGCCCTGCCAAATCGCCCAGCCCATGAGGCTGGCGAACACGGCCAACAGCACCGCCGCATCCAAACGGGAAATATGGCCGTCCCATATCTGCCAGGCAGCCAGTGCGGTCGCGCCGGCAAGCAGCGGCAGCTCCTGGCGCAAAATTCGCGAGTGGACATGAATCGGACTGATCAGCGCGACCACACCCAGAATCAATGCGATATTCACGATATTCGAACCGTAGGCATTGCCCAGCGCCATGCCGGGACTGCCTTGCATTGCCGCCAGCATGGAAACGACCAGTTCCGGCGCCGAAGTCCCGAAGCCAACAACCACCATGCCGATCAGCAGCGGCGGCATGCCGGAGTGATGGGCCACGGCCGAGGCCCCCTCGATGAAGCGGTCCGCGCTCCAGACCAGCATCGCCAATCCCGCCAGCACAGCAATAAAGGCTAATTCCATCCCACCATCACTCCGCAAGATTCCAGATACATCGCTCGCCGCTTGAAATCATCTTGATTCTCACCTATCCTGCAAGGAAAAAGGATTGTAACCCCGCCTTGGGCCGGGATTGGATACAACTATTGTTACTTGGTTTCGTGCCGCCAATCAGCAACGGGAGGCTGCATGCCAGAAAACGCCACTCAGCGCAGAAACCAGATCGTGATCTTCTCGGCAGACAGTCACGCCGCCAGCCAACTCGCCCAGCAATTCAACACAAAAGGCTACCGCACTTTTATCCAGTCGTCCCTCACCGAATCCGCCCAGTGGCGCATCGAGCACCTGGCATTGATTGTGCTGTTGAATTGCAAGGAGGCGTGCGCATCCTTCCAGCATTACCTGGCGCAGATAAAACATGCCAGTTCAAACGTGCCCATTGTTTGCATGGATGACACCATGCCGCCGCCCGAGCCTTTTACGGTCGATGCGCTGGCAGACAGTGTCCATTTCTGCCCCAATCCACCTAAACTGGATCCCGAGACAAGCAGGCAACAGCCCGGTCATGAGCGGCGCCGGCATGAACGGCGCCTGGCCGACCGGCGGCATGCTTCCCGTACACCCAGCCACAGCCAGCTGCACCGGCTGCCATCACAGCATCCGCCCGCCTCACCCCTGCCCGCCCTGCCCGCCCTGCCCGCCCTGCCCCTGGCAGCCAAGCATGCGCCCATCCGCTTGTTGATCATTTCAAAATCCCGGCGCTTGTTCGAAGCCTTTCAGGCCAGCTGCCAGCATGATCCCGCTGAGCGGATCATCATTGAATGGCTGGCCGATCCCGCGCCTGCATCCGATCCGCCCGCCCAGCCGCCACCCGGCCTGATCCTGCTGGATACCATCACCCCCGCACACAGGATGATCAGCCTGCTGCAGACCGTTCGCCACCACTACCCGACCGTCAGGATTATCCTATTAGACCCCTCCCCGATCCCGAATCTCGTCCACCACATTGTCGAATTCAAGATCTGCGGCCTGCTCCCGCGCGAGGCCAGCCCCGAGCTTTATCGAAAAGCGTTGCGCGTTGTGCGCAATGGCGAGCTCTGGCTGCCCCATCCCGTCATCAGCCAGATATTTGCGCTTTTTTCCGAGGAATACCAGCGTGCCCACCAGGCAACAGCGCATGCCCCCAGGCTCACAACGCGCGAACAGGCCATTGCCGCCCTGGTGGCACAAGGATGGACCAACAAGGAAATCGCCAAGCAGCTTGATCTTAGTCCAGAAACAATCAAAAAACATCTGAAAAATATTTTTGCCAAACTCGGCACGCAGACGCGCAGCGAGCTGACAGCCAGATATATCGGCATGCTGGGCAACGTGATCCAACGCCTACCATAGGCACTGCCCGCCATTCCCATTTGCGCACAGCACCATCGAACGATAATCAGCAGCCAATCCTCATCCCCTCTCTGTCCGCCCTGCCAGTATTCCCCAAATGGGGAATAGCTACCTGTCATCATATTACGCAGACTTGATGCAGATTTCCTACACTTGGAAATTGCAGAAACGATCAACATTTGCATGGAGAGGAAAATGAAAAACATGAAACAGATCAAAATAGGATTGTTTGTCCTGGCGCTGATACTGAGTGGCGGCGCGGTGGCTGTTGTACCGCAAGATCAGAGTGCTGTTGCAAGCACACCGATTTCTACAACACAAGATGTTACGCCCTATATCATCCCACCAGCAGATGGGAATGATCGGGGTGGCAATCGTAGTTGTGCTGATGTCGGCAAAGCTTATTTCGGCAATCCGCTCTACTATCAATGCCGGACCGACAAAAAAGATTACCCTTTCGCTAACAACCCAGAGGTGTTTGAGCCAGCCGCTGGCCTTCCAGATGAATGCGCAAACAGTATCAGTGTCACCACCATTGATAATACTTTTGTTAACTGGAATTCGACAGCCCCAGTCGGGGCCGCAATTATCAAGGGCGGTCCTGCAGCCAATACGTATGTCTACGAACCGCAAGTGACACACGATACTGGGCTCGCTTCACCGCCTGTATCTAGTACCCAAAGCTTGAAATATATCGGATAATTTGCCATTTTTTTGATTGAACAAGCAAAAATTGCATGGCCCGCCCTTTATTCCCACTGACGC
>NZ_FNOY01000097.1 GCF_900107165.1 Nitrosomonas halophila | reverse complement strand
TTCGAGACCTCAGGGTGCAACGGCTTCCCCAGAAAACGCTGTTACTTTACAGTGTTGAGCAAGTTTGCTGCTCACTATTAATATACAAGGGTGCACCTGTGCACCGCTCAGCCTCGCGGACCATGGCCGGGAAAGATAGCGTGTACGGCGTGGTTAACGGCGGTCGGTATTGCGCCGACCGCGCGCTATGAAGAATGGCTGTGGGTGTCGGTGTGGTCGAGGTTGGCGGTGTCCTTGATCAGCAGCGCGAGTTTGATGCGGTCGGTGATGGCGAGTTTGCGGAATATTTCGGTGAGGTGAGCCTTGACGGTACGTTCGGCGATATCGAGTTGCCGGGCGATGCCTTTGTTGCTTTCTCCACGGCCGACCAGCAGCGCGATTTCGTATTCGCGCCGGGTCAGGTTCTCGAGCAGGTTGTTGACTGCATGCTCGATATGCCGTTTCTCCTGGGTGGTGGTGGCCAGTTCCTCGAACATGTAGCCAACCAGTTTGCGCCGCATCCATAACTCCCCTTGCCAGACTGCTTGCACCATGCGCTCGATTGCGGCCGGTGGCAAGGGTTCGCGGCAGCAGCCGCGTATGCCGAGCCGGAACAATTGCCATTCCATTTCATCGGAGATGCCCAGGCTGGAAACGATGACCTTGGTTTTGGGGCTGCTCTGCAGCAGTGTTTCCATTTCCGTCAGGCTGTTTACGCCGAGCATGTCATGGTCGAGCAGCAGTACCGGGGGTGTCCGTTTCTGCATTTCTCTGAGAAGTAGATTCAATTCGCGTATGCAAAGCACGGGCGACAGACTGGATACCCCTTCCCTCCATTGGTCCAGCAGTTGCTGGCTGTTACTGGCGAGCAGAATCAAGATGGCCTCCGCAGATATCAGGTTGAAAGATTGTCAGCAGGTTGAAACGGCAGGCTGCGCATTTGCTTGAGCGCATCGTTCCAGGCAATGCCGGCCGCTCCCGCTCTTGCGAACGAAAGCAGCCTGTTGCCGGTTTACTGCGGGATCGGCTCGGCCTTGAGCAAGGTGAGCGTGCCGTTACCGGGATGAAGCAGCAGCTCCACGGAAAAGAGCGCACCGGTTTGGGTATCGGCCACTTGTGGCAGTTTGACGATCTGGTTGACTGGATTGTAGGTGGCTTGGTAAGGATCGGCCGTCGCGGCTGCATCCAGCAGCCGGGTCGACTGAATGGCAAAGGTTGCCGGAGCCTCGGCGCTTTGCGCCGTCACCACCTGCTCCAGCTCAACTGCGTACAATTGGTTGTTGGCACGCAGCATCGGCACGCTGGCCCGGCGGCCGACCGCGTCGAATTGCGTGCTGAGGGGCGACAGGACCGCGAACGGATCGGCGCCGGTGCGGGTGACGCTGAAGCTGTACTGATCATCCGAGTACGGATAGGCCACGATATATTCTTCGGTGGTGCCGTTATCGGTATCGAGTTTCGGCCCGTCGCGCTTCAATACCACATCACCATTGGCACAATCTTTGTCTTCGCCATCGCGCAGCAGCGGGGACGAAATCAGCACCAGGTAATTTTTGGGCTGCGGGCCGACGCCGATGTCGACGGTGCGGCGGTTACCGAAGCAGGGATCGATAATGCCGACCAGACTGCGTTGCATGAAACCCTTGTTGTATAGCAGATAGGGATGGTTGGCGTGTGCGACCGCCAGGGTTTCAAAGGTATCGTTGCTGTACCATCTGAGCGGGTAGGTTTTGTCCTCATGCGGATGCTGGGCCAGCTGGTCGGCGTCGAACACATACAGCACCCAGCTGTTCTCATCCATACAGGAAGTGCCTTCCGGGCACAGGGCAATATTGATGATTTCGTTGCCGAGGCTGTTGAAAATGAACCAGTCCTGGTCGCTGGACGCGCTCAGCTGCCCGCGCATGATCTGCCCCGGCTGTTGCGAATTGCCGGCGTGGATGGGATTGGCATCGCTTGAACGGTCGTTGAATTCGATCTCGACGTTGTCGAAGGATACCGATGGATTGCCGAGAATGAAAATGGTCAGTTTTACATCAGTTCTGGCACCACTGGCATGAGTCAGCTGGTAGTTGAAAACCTCCTGCGCCACTTCATTGGGCCCGAGCGCCTGTACGTGTTGCGCATCGTTGCGCAATACGTAGCGGTACACACCGTTTGAAATATCCAGCAATCCATAGGTGCCTGCCGGACTGTCAAGCAGCGTCAGCGACGAAGCGTCCACGCCGCCAAAAGCATTGCCCGATACTTCCAGCTTTTCGTTCTTGATGACGGTGGCAACCAGTTCGAGTGTCCCAGCCACTTGTGCGACGCCAGAGTCTGACGAACCATCCGGCGAAGTGCTGCTACCCGGAGGGCGTATCGACATGGTCGAGGCAAATGCCGCATTCAAGCCTGTCAGCATGCATACCAGCATCAGGACACGGCCGGCTTTCATCCATTCATTCATAATCTTTCCAATCGGTTTGTTTATCAAGTGAGTTCCTGGGAAGCACCACGATAACTACAAACCGGGATTATGTTGAAATCCTGCCCGCCACAATCAAGCGAACAACAGGTAAAAAGCCTGGCTATTTCCGTTTGGCAGGTTTATGGAAGCGTGACGGTGGAGGCCGGTATATGACAATCAGCATGGATTCTATGCTGTTTGATTTCTAGCGCGCCATTTCTTCCAGACCCACCCTGCCACCAGCAGGGCGATGGCGATGTACCAAATACCGTAACGCTTCATCCACTCGGCCGTATTTTTCTCTACAAATACCTGGATTTCAGCCAGCTCCACGATTTGCGGGTGCTCCTGGGAGGTATCGGCTGTTTGCAGGTGAAGCTTGAGCGAAAGCGCGTGACGCCCGGGGGTATCCGGCGTGATCGCCCACGACCAGCTGGTGTCGCCATGGTTGGAATAAAGCTGTGCTTGCGGTTCGGGTGGATGGATGTCGAATGTGTCGCCTGATAATTCCGCCTGCATTTCGGGAAACACCCTGCCGCTCACCCCCTGCAGGGAAATGCCGGCAGGTGATTTCTCAACGATATTATTGATGCGGCGTGCCAGTTTTTCGGTATCCAGTTGCAACCCAACCGTGAACGATTCGAATTGCTTGACCTGATCAGGCAAGCTGATCGCCGAGCTGTCCACGGGCAACTTGGTCATCACAAGCGGGGCGAACTGCTTTTCTCCAAACCAGGCATGGGCAAGAAAGTTCATGACAAATGGAATAAACAGAATGGCCGCCAGCAGCACCGGCAACAGCATGCTGAAACGAAGATAGATACGACGCATGGTTCCTCCAGACTTGAATGGTTGTTTCCGAAACGAATGAGCGTGCAATGCAAAGAGATAGGACGAAAAAAATTTTATGCCTCAAGATATTTCCAGTAGGATACAGGAAGCATGGTGTGGTCCGTTGCTGGTTTTGCGGTGCGCAAGCGCACCCTTGGGCGCCGGCAAAGACCCCGCCGTAGCCGTTAATCACTTCCTGGTCGAAGCATTACTGAAAAAGGGTTCACAGGCATAGATCATCATGACTTACCAAGCGCCTTACCTCATCGCTCATCGGGGTTACCCCGCATTGTATCCGGAAAATTCCCTGGCAGGGCTTGAGGCCGCCATGGAGGCAGGCGCCTGTTTTGTCGAGATGGATGTGCAATTGAGCCGTGAACGGACGCCCTATTTGTGTCATGACGACCATCTCGGCCGACTGGCCGGTCTCGATATCTGTTTGACCCAACTTGACGATGATGCCATTGAGGGTTTGGCGGTCCCCTATCCGGCCGCCCCGCATTCAAGGTCAAAGACCGCCGACCGAACCGCGCCGATCGCTCGTTTGTCGACATTCTGCCAGCTTCTGCCGGAGTGGCCGCATGTCACCGCCTTCATCGAAATCAAGGCTGAAAGTATCGCCCGCTTTGGCTTGGAAACGACGGTTGCTGCCATTTCCGATGTGGTTTATCCGCTTCGTGAACAATGTGTCATGATTTCATTCGACCGGCATGCAATCGGTCTGATCCGGGAGCGGGGCATGGCGCGCATTGGCTGGGTCATCGAGCGCTGGCACAACCAGCAGTTGGCGTTCGCCACCGAGCTGGCGCCGGATTATCTGTTCTGCGGCACCGACATTCTGCCCCAGCAACTGAATACGCTCTGGCCCGGCCCCTGGCAGTGGGTGATCTACAGCGTCAACGATTATGCAACGGTGCTGCAATACGCCCAGGCTGGCTTCATGCTGATCGAAACCGACACCATCGGCACCCTGCTTGAATACCCGCTCTTGCGGAGAGCTTGCGCGACCTTCCGCACGGGCGACCCCAATCGGCATCAGAACTGAAACGCGATGTCTGACACCCGGCATTATGATCTGGTAATCGTTGGCGGCGGCATTCAGGGGGTTGCCGTGGCCCAGGCAGCGGCCGCTGCGGGATACGATGTGCTGGTATTGGAGCGGACTGCGCTGGCAGCGGGCACCTCCAGCCGTTCAAGCAAATTGATTCATGGGGGATTGCGCTATCTTGAAAGCGGACAGCTCGGTTTGGTGCGTGAAAGCCTGCGGGAGCGCGCCGAGCTGTTGCGCCTGGCGCCTGCACTGGTCACGCTGCAGCCTTTTCATATCCCGGTTTATCACAACACCTCACGCAGCCCGCTGACTCTGCGCATCGGTTTGAGCCTCTATGCCCTGCTGGCCGGATTTGGTGAAGGTGCGCGCTTTCGCGCCATTCCCCGGCGGGAATGGGAAAAACTGGACGGCCTCTCCACACACGGATTGCAGCAGGTATTGCAATACTGGGATGCGCAAACCGATGATCAGGCCCTGACCGAGGCAATCATGCATTCCGCCCGGCAACTGGGTGCTGAGCTGCTGTGTCCGGCGATGTTCACCCAGGCTACGGTGGTCGGCAATTTGTGTGAGATCGAATTCAGGCATGCCGAACAAATGCTCGCCTGTACGGCCAGCGTTCTGATCAACGCCGCGGGCCCGTGGATCGATCAGGTCGCTCAACGCATCACTCCCCGCCTGCCGCGTTACCCGGTCGAGCTGGTGCAGGGCAGCCATCTGGTGCTGGCAGGGCAACTCGCACAGGGCTGCTACTACCTGGAGGCACCCCAGGACCGCCGTGCCGTGTTCGCCCTGCCATGGCAGGGACATACCCTGCTGGGAACCACCGAAACAATGTTCAACGATGATCCGGCAACGGCCCATCCCCTGGAGGACGAGGAAAAGTATTTGCTCGCCTGTTTCCAGCATTATTTTCCCGATCGGCCCATTCAGGTGCGAGGACGCTTTGCCGGATTGCGGGTATTGCCGAAGTCGTCGACCCGGGCCTTCAACCGTTCACGCGAAATTCATTTGCAGTGTGACCCTCCACAATACCCCCGGGTAGTCGGCATCTATGGTGGAAAGTTAACGGTCTGCCGGGCCACTGCCCGCAAGGTACTGCGCCTTGTCCGGCCTTCCCTGCCGGATAGGCAGCCTAGAGGGGATGTTTCCCAATTGCAGCTGGAACACCCCTGATGACCGCGAGCCATGCAGAATGCGCTCGCACACCATCAAACCATGGCAGCCAGGATCGAAAAATTTGCCTTATGCGGTATAGTCACCGTTGGGGCGGTGCACAGGTGCACCCTTCCCCCATTTGATCGCGTCGCCCCGTAGGGTGCGCCCGCGCACCGTCAAACCATGGTGGCAGGGACCCAAAATGCACCCTGCACGGCAAAGTCGCCGGTGGAGTGGTGCACAGGTGCACCCTACTCTATTGGATCGCGCGCCCTGGAACCGATGGGGATTTTTTGCGTGGGTCTACCACTAACAGAATATGAGGCAAGATGAAACTCGATATCAAGACTGGAAATTTTCAGGTCAAAACCGGCAGCAAGGTTGATTTATCCAAATGGCCTACTGAAATCGATCCCTTTTATACTTCCAAATCCCATTACCTGGAATTGCTGGAGGAATCCCGCCAGGAAATCGGTGCGTTGCAGGAAGTGCTTTACGCGCATAACCACTATGCGGTATTGCTCATTTTTCAGGGCATGGATTCTGCCGGCAAGGGCGGCGCGATCAAGCATGTCATGTCGGGCGTCAATCCGCAAGGTTGCCAGGTTTTCAGCTTCCAGCAACCGAGTTCGGAAGAGCTGGACCATGATTTTTTATGGCGCACCAACAAACGCCTGCCGGAACGCGGTCGGATCGGTATTTTCGATCGTTCCTACTATGAAGAAGTAGCCGTGGTCCGGGTACAGCCGGAGCTGCTGACCCGGCAACGCATTCCCGGAGAGTTCATCGATCCCGACCGGCTCTGGCAGGAGCGTTTCAATGATATCCGCAATCTGGAAGATTACCTGCACCGCAACGGTACGCGCATCATCAAGTTTTTCCTGCATCTGTCCAAGGAAGAGCAGCGCAAACGCTTTCTGGCACGGATCGAAAATTCAGAAAAGAACTGGAAAATCGGCTGTGCCGACGTCGAAGCACGCAAGCTGTGGGATGCCTATGAGGTTGCCTATGGGGAATGCCTGGCTGCCACCACCAGTTCCGATGCGCCCTGGTATATCGTGCCGGCGGATGACAAGCGCAATACCCGTCTGATTGTTTCCTCGGTTTTACTGGAAACGATGAAAAGTCTGAAAATGGACTACCCTGCACCCACGGATGCGCACCGAGAAAATCTGGCGCGCATCCTGGAATATTTGAAAAACGACAAATGAGAATAGACGAAGCTATTTTCTTTCAGCAGTTTCTTCCGATACCGCTGTAGGAGTCGCTTCTGCTGTTTCGGCTGTTTCGGGTTTTTCCACAGCCGCTGCCTGGGCAGCTGGTGGCGTTTCGGTTTTGGCGGCTACCGCAGCTTCAGCCGAAGCTGTTTTGGATTTGGCAGACTCTGGCTTGGCAGGTGCTTCCTTTTTGGCTCGGCGGGCAATTTCAGTCTTGACCTCTGCGAGGAAACCGGTGTTGATTTTACGCTGCTGTTCGGTTTTATACCACGTGACGCTGGTTACCAGTCCCAGCGCAATCAAAATGAAACTCATGGCGGTGATGCCATCGAAAAAGAGGAACACGACACCTGTTGAAATGGCGAACGCGCCGACCAGGGCAAGCAACAGCTCGAACCGCCCGGCCCAGGAGGATTTGGAGTGTTTGAAACACCATGCATCGAGTTCAGTTTGAGTGGAGGCCAGTTTCTCATCTGACCATTTTTTAAGATTCATTCGCGACCCTCCTCTATTGAATTGATATATCCGACTTCGCATCATAACAACTTGTTCTTTTTAGCAACCACATCTTACTCAACCTGGAAACAAGCAGGCAAGTTATTGCCACCACTTATTCAACACAAGTGCTGACATGCACCGGTTTTTGCATAGGATGTGCTTGCGCATCGGCGGTTGCGTTGGCTGTTTCCGGGAAATTGGGCATTTGCGGGATGATCACCTCCGGTTCGGTGCACAGGTGCACCCTTGTATATTAATAGTGAGCAGCAAACTTGCTCAACACTGTAAAGTAACAGCGTTTTCTGGGGAAGCCGTTGCACCCTGAGGTCTCGAA
>NZ_FNOY01000103.1 GCF_900107165.1 Nitrosomonas halophila | reverse complement strand
CCCCTACTTTTAGCATCATGGTACGTCCAAAATTTTAAAAGATAAATCTTACCGCCTTAAAGGCGGTGGTTTTAACCTTACTTCGGACTAATAAACTAAACTGTACAAACTTCGGTCACACTTCACACTTTTATATGACATCGCATCTGGACCAGTGTTGCGCTGCCATTTGCATCCAATATTGTCACCCACGCCAGATAGCCAAATAAATTTTATGCCCCAGCAACAGAATCTGTTTCCCGAACAGGCACCTGACACATCTCAGGAAGAAATTGCAAGCACTGCGCTCCAACTGACCTCACAACATGGCCGTCTTTCGCCGGATCAGCAACGTTTCAACCGTTTGCTCAAGCGGATCGATAATCTTAAGAGCCAACTGGCAAAGATTGAAACGCTTTGTGACGCACATCGGCCAGCATACCATCTCACGCTGTCGCCATTACAAGAGCGCCATTCCAATCTTATTCGCGAACTGGTGCTTTGGCTGCATGCAAGGCTGCAAGGCAAAGGTTTGAGCGCTGCGCTCAAACGCGACGCCAAAACCATACTTTGCCATTTCAGCCAGACGCTTGCAATCGAGGGCGACGAGGAAATGCGGCACCTCCATGACCAGTACAGCACCGAAAGTCTCGCACAAAAACAGCAGAACATGTGCGACGATATGCGGGCCATGATGGAAGACATGTTCGACTTCTCTCCATCCGAGGACGAACCGTTGGACAATATCGACGACTTACTGCATGCCAGCCTGAAACAGTTGCGAGAGGCCGACGCTGCAGAAGAGGAGCAACGTCAACAAAAGCAGCGGCGCAGAAAAAAAACCAGCACCCAAGTCAAGGCGGAGGAAACGCAGCAAGAAGCCGACAGCATGCTACGCAAACTCTTCCGTCAGCTTGCTAGTATGCTGCATCCCGACCGGGAAAATAATCCTGAAAAGCGCGCCCATAAGACTGAGCTAATGAGTGAGGCCAACAAGGCCTATGAAAGCCGCGACCTGGTCACTCTGCTAAAAATCCAACTGCACATGGAGTTAACCACCCAAGAATCGATTGCCCAATTGGCTCAGGAAAAAATCGCTTCGTTGACTGTGTTACTCAAGCAGCAGATCAAAGCGCTCGAAAACCAATTACACACGCGCCGCCAGAGAGCGCTCCAGGAATTTGATCTCATGCCCTATGATCCGCTGACCAAGACGACACTGACTCGCAACCTCAAACAAACGGAATGGTCCCTCCAACAGGCGATACGCGAGATGGAACTGGATCTGGAGCGGATACAGGACGACCAGACCCTAAAAACCTGGCTGAAAGAACAAAAGAAATTGCTGGCACAATCCGCTTCCACCGATTTTTTTGATCTGTTTGGGATGCGCTGAACCCGGAAGCAGGCCGCTTCCGGAACACAGGGCATAGGTTTATTCGATTCCGAGGCTGCGCCATCCCACCCATTGGCCGCAACGCTCTGAATCATCAGTCATCACATACATGCCGGTCACTTTCGCCGGCTTCTTCCTGCAAGCCATAGAACTGCGGCGGCTGTATCAGGCTTTGAAACTGTTGGCTGCATGCCTTGATTTGCTGCATACTCGGATGCCCAGCAACCTCCATCCCGAATGCCAACGCCCGTTCCTGAGCTTCCTGTCGTTTCCCGGCCCGGCATAACGCTTCAATTTCTGTGCCGACTTGATGCGATTTTTGCTCGAATGCTTTCAATTCCGATCGATCGATTTTTTCAATACAGGCCTGAAAGCCCTGCATCTGCCGCATCATTTCCTGCATTTGCGCGCCATCCATGCCTGGCGGTATCTGGGCATAGCTGTTGGCAGACATAAGTGCCAACAGCCCAATCCATATGAATTTCATGTTTTCAACCTTATTATTTCGATCGCTGATTTCATCAACGATGGTGGATCACATGCGGCATCGCCGCTTTTAAATAATAGACCATAGACCACAAGGTCAGAAACGCGGCCAGATAAATCAGCCATGTGCCCACGACTTGCGGATCAAAATAGTCACCTATCTTCTCATGGTAAAGCAACAATGGAATAGCGATCATTTGCGAGACGGTTTTTATTTTTCCCAGAAAAGAGACTGCTACGCTTTTGGATTTACCGATCTGTGCCATCCATTCCCGCAATGCAGAAATCGTAATTTCACGCCCGATGATGATCAACGCAATCGGCGCATCGAGCCGTTCCAGGTAGACCAGCACAATCAAAGCTGCCGCAACCATCAGCTTGTCCGCCACTGGATCGAGAAAAGCGCCGAATGCGGAGGTCTGATTGAGCACCCGGGCCAGATAGCCATCCAGCCAGTCGGTCAGGGCGGCGGCGCCAAAAACCAGGGTGGCAGCCAGATTTTGCCCAGCTGGCGACAGCCAGTCAGCAGGTAAATAAAAAATCCCGACAAACAGCGGTATGGCCATGATACGCAACCATGTCAGGAAATTGGGAACATTCATTAGCATGATATAGAAAAGTGATTAATCTGTTTTAATGTATCGCACATCCAATAAGGGCTGGTTAATGAATAACTTGGGCATACGCAAGTTATTCATTAACCAGCCCTTACAGCAACCCCCGAACAGCAGTTTGCCAGCCAGCATAAAGCCGTGCTCTTTTATCCTCCTGCATGGAGGGCGTATAGACGCTGGCACGTCGCCAATGGCGCTCGACCGCCTCCAACCGTGGAAACAACCCCGCATAAAGCCCGGCAAGACATGCTGCACCCAGTGCAGTAGCTTCCGTCACCTCTGGCACTTCCACGGGTTTATTCAGCATATCGGCCAGAAACTGGCACATAAACCGGTTGGCAACCAGTCCACCATCGATGCGGAGTATTGCCGCCTCATGATTGCCATCCTCTTCTATTGCCGCAATCAGATCCCGAGTCTGGTAGCCCTGCGCCTCCAAAGCCGCGCGAACAATGTGCGCCCTGCTTGTCTCGCGAGTCAGACCACTGATCATACCACGCACATCCGGCCGCCAATAGGGTGCGCCCAGTCCGGTAAAGGCGGGTACGAAATAGACTTCATTGCTATCCGGCACGCTCAGCGCCAGCGCCTCACTGTCAGCGACATCCTGAAAAAAACCCAATCCATCCCGCAACCACTGGATCGCCGCACCGGTAACAAAAATCGAGCCTTCTATGGCATAAGTCATTTCACCATTCAGCCGGTAGGCGGGTGTGGTCAGCAAGCGGTGATGCGAGCGCCTAAAGCCGGTGCCTATATTCATGAGCGCAAAACAACCCGTGCCATAGGTCGACTTCACCATGCCAGGCCTGAAGCATCCCTGCCCGATCAACGCAGCATGTTGATCGCCGGCCATGCCACCGATAGGAATTTCACGCCCGAACAACGCACGATCCGTCACGCCGAAACCGGCCGCATTGTCTCTCACTTCGGGCAGAATAGCAGCCGGGATATCGAACAGCGTCAGTAATTCATCATCCCATTTCTGCTCGACAATATTGAATAACAGTGTGCGGGCTGCATTCGTCACATCGCTGGCATGCACGCGGCCGCCCGTCAAATGCCACAGCAGATAGCAATCCACCGTACCAAAGGCCAATTCACCACGCCGCGCGCGGGCACGCGCACCCTCGACGTTATCCAGTATCCAGGCGATTTTACTGGCAGAAAAGTAAGGATCGAACAGCAACCCGGTCTTGGCCGATACCATCGGCTCATGCCCCTGTGCGCGCAATTGCTCGCAATAAGCACTTGTCCGCCGGTCCTGCCACACAATCGCATTACAGACAGGCTTGCCACTGTTGCGATCCCATATAATGGTTGTCTCGCGTTGATTGGTAATGCCGATTGCCGCAATCGATGCAGCCGTGCCACGATTGGAATCCAGCAGCCGGCGGCAGACCTCCAGCGTATCGCACCATATGGCCTCCGGATCCTGCTCGACCCAGCCCTTGGCCGGATAATGCAGCGTGAGTGATTTTTGCTGCATACCCAGCACCTTCAGTTCGGCAGAAAACAAAATCGCGCGGGTACTGGTTGTGCCCTGATCGATCGCCAGGATTGTCGGTTGTTTATTCATGGCCCAATGTTACCCATATACATCAAGATTGCTTCACTGCGCTCGCAAAGACGGGGCAGTAAAAAACGGCAGCCGCACATACCTTTATCGCCGTCATGGTCTGGCCCAACGGGCCGCGGCCATCCAGACGCTTTTCGGCGACCCTGCATCGCTGCCAAGGTCATGGCATTGATGAGATGGGTTCAAAATAGAAATTTCCAAATAGCTTCTCGCTATGTTGCCGTGCCACCTGACCGGGAGGATGTCCGCAGGGTGATCCGCCAGATGCGTGACCATGCTAACACATGGCGGATTCAGTTCAACATAGCGCAAAACAGGTGAATGGATACTACTGGCGATTATTACCCTGCTGCCTGCCTGGCGAGATGGCCGGCATCAAGGCCGGGTTGACGTTGGGCCGGATTGGGCTTCGATGCGCTCACAAAGACGGTTTCGGTGGATGAATCCACCACCCACAACCCGTCTTGGCGAGGCCCAACGGGCCGTGGCCATCCAGCACCGCCGTCGCCTCACCATTTCAGCTCGGCCCAGCAACTTGCGCAAGCCCATCACCGAATATTCGCGCCTACCCGTGGTTGATTCAAACCACGAATGCACACGAATGGACGCGAATAATGATAGCCACTTCGGTTGGGTTACGCCCGTAATTGGGCCGGTTGTCACGCTTTCGCCTTGCCAGCACAAACGCATCTTTCTTTATTATCAACCTGTCCCTGGAGTTCGCAGCATCCATTTATCACTCGTCGTTGGCGACCTGACCCCTTCCGTACATTTGTTCTCTACAAACAGTGAAACCCCAGTTGACAATCTTCTACCATCATCATATTCTTTATTTTTTTTAATAAGTAAAGAATATGAGCAAAGTCAGTGCAAAACGTCAGATCACTTTACCGGTTGATCAATGTCAGGCATTGGGTATTCGCCCCGGTGATGAAGTTGAGATTTTTATTTACGAGGGACATTTAACTCTTGTGAAAAAGATGCCGGGCCGTGCCTACGGACTATTGCGTAGCGTCAAACCGAAATCTGATATCAGCGACGAGGAATCCCGGCAGAGCGCTATCGTATGATTGCACTTGATACCAATGTCTTGCTGCGGTATTTATTGCAGGACGATCCGGAACAGTCCCCTAAAGCTGCACAGCTGATTACCTCACACGCGACCATTCTTATCCCCGACGTGGTCCTGGTTGAAACGATCTGGACGCTGAAGGGTAAAAAATATCAGCTTGGAAAGGCCGAATTGATCCACGTCTTGAAGGCACTGCTTGAAGAATCGGGTATTTGCTTTGAAAACAACCAAACTGTTTGGCAGGCGTTGAATGATTACCGGAAAGCCGATACCATCGATGGCAAACAGGCTGACTTTCCAGATGCCCTGATTGCCAGGAAAGCCAGGCTAATGGCAAAAACCCGACCGACACCACTGATCGGTATCTATACCTTCGACACGGCTGCACAGCAACTGCCCGGTATGCTGCCGATATAAAACCGGAATTTCAATACCGTTTCGTCTCACGCTATCATAATATGTAGCACCAAATATCATTAATCATTCATGGTTATCAAAACCAGCAGCGAAGCAGCCGCCCCGTGGTTGATTCAAACCACGAATCGACACGAATAATGACAACCACTTCGATTGTGTTACGCCCGCAATTGGGCCGGGGTTGTCACACCTTCACCTCATCAGTTTAGACACATCTTTCATTATTATCGACCTGCCCCTGGAGTTCGCAGCATCCACTTATCACTCGTCGCTAGCGACCTGACCCCTTCCGCTCCGCGTAGGGTGCACTTGTGCACCGGCTTTTGCTGTGCGACGGCTAGCCGCCGTGGGCCGGGTGGTTGACGGTGCACAGGTGCACCCTTGTATATTAATAGTGAGCAGCAAACTTGCTCAACACTGTAAAGTAACAGCGTTTTCTGGGGAAGCCGTTGCACCCTGAGGTCTCGAA
>NZ_FNOY01000104.1 GCF_900107165.1 Nitrosomonas halophila | reverse complement strand
TTCTGCTTCCGAGGCGCTTTCCCTGCTCTTCGCTGGGAAACTGCCTGATTTTATGTTGCAGAATGACTGAGAGAAAGAATACGCTGAATAGTTACAAAATTTATAAAGTGCGGGCAAATTTATATGCGTTTATCACTGCTGCAAGAGATGCTCAACACGCAGCGTGACATACACATCAGGGAGTATCTGTACGGAATCACACATATGGATGGTAAAAGTGGGTGCTTATTTTGCCCATCTGAATGCCTAAATATTTTTGACCCTTTCTCTTTACTGGCTTAAATACTGCCATATTCCGAGCATCTCTCACATCTTTTTCATCTGGACAGTGATAAGCTTTATTCCCATAAAGCTCATTATTAATTAATTCACGGATTTTCTAATCCATTCTCATTAACTTGTTAAGCAGCGATGAAAGCTCTTTTCTTTCTTCGACACTATAACGATATCGATCATATTACGCCGGTTATTTCCAAATGGGTCGAGCGTGGCCATGCATGCGATATTGTTATGATCGGCAAGAAACGGTTTAATGGAGATTATCGTATCGAGTTTCTAAAACAACTGGATGGTGTCCGGTTTGTTCATCTTCGGGACTTATTATCATTTATCGAATTTACCAGATGGCGCCTACAAACGCTATTACTTGTTAGAAGTTCGTATCGGTCATTTCTGGGTCCACTCGTCAAGGTAATGGCGTATGTTTATAACGCAAAGCGGCGTGAAGCGATTTGGTTGTTCACTACGCGACGTTTATTGGAGAGAAGTTTTCCTGATGCCGGGAAGGGAGTGGTTGTTTTCGATTGGATTGAGAGAAATTCAGAAATTTGTGTCGAGTGGGTAGAAATTCTGGTGATCGCGGCACGAAACCAAGGGCTGGGAACGGTATCACTTCCTCACGGTGATAGTCCTCATGCAAGCCAATTAATCAGGCGGGATGAATGGCAGCTAAAGCCAGACACCTCTTTTTCGGCAGCTGGGATGTTTGATAAGGTCGTTGTACCCAATGAGCTGTGTGCCAAGCGTTTTCGTCCTTTTATGGATGATCAGAAGCTCACTGTACTAGGTTCACCGAGATACTGTGAGGAATGGTTGGCTAAACTAGCCACGCTTATGCCTGTTTCGCCATTCGTGCGTTCCAATAGTCAACTAAAAATTGTGATCTTTCTGAGAAAAGCCAATTTCACGACGTTTTGGGAGGAAGTAGGGGAAGTGGTTCAAATGATAGCAGCTTTCCCCGGTGTGGAATTGGCGATTAAACCGCATACTCGCGGTGGTTGGAAGCAATCCTTTACGAAGAGCCCCGCATTGCGGCGTCTCAAGAATGTCACTGTGGTTAATGATGAGACTCATTCTGTGCATTTGTTAGCGTGGGCTGATGTCATTATCGATCTAGCAACTTCAGTTGCATATGAAGCTATTCGAGTAGGTAAGCCTGTTTTGGCTGCAGATTATTTGCATGCGGGCCGCTCTGCCGCAGCGCTGTATATGCCGGAAACAGAACTGCGATGTCGTGATGATGTGCATGAAATAATCTGCAGTTTTATTAAGACAGGATGCCAGGATTTTTATGTGGAAGCACATCGGCAACAGTTCTTGAGGGAGATGTTAGACGTTGGAGGAGAGGAAGTATTGTCACGTTATGTAGCATTATTGGAATCGACTGGCCACAGCCAAACGTAGGAAGATTACTTTACCAAAACCAAATCACCCAATTTCAGGGGATAATGATAAATAGAGCTTACTCAGAAAGTATTTTTCATGATAATTTGAGATTTAAAATTAACTACCAATTGTTTTATAAAGAATATTATTTCTAACAATACGCGGCTTACTATGATTAATTGAGCATGGGTGAGCTTGCGTTCAAATCAAGTGCAAGGGTTTTCGCATAATTTGTTCAAAAACCTTGCACTTAAATGTTGATTTATACGATATTTCAACTAAAGAAACAACCACTTACATTTTCTGAGTAAGCTCTATTTAATCACTAAAGTTGAATGAATGAGGCGGTAGGGGTGGACGCTTACAATTCTTGTTTATTGCAGTTGCGTTTCAACCAATTGTACTGGCGCGTGCATTCAACGCAGAATTGTTACGCTGTGTTAATAATCGAAGACGCTTCGCCTTCTCCGATGTCAGAAAACTGATGACTCGGGCTGAGTCTTAATCCAGACGGGTGACTAGTTGTGCCTTGATGAGGATTACCGGGTAAGCTTCGGACTTCTATTTTTTTCCACAAAATATTCTAAATCCGGATGATCTGTCCAATAGCTGGCTTCTCATTGCATTGGTGAATCACCCAATTTTTATGGGTAATGCTGTTATCACAACATCGCGCATTCTTTCCAAGCCAGCTTCGCTCTCTCTACGATTGCTATTTTCGGACAGCCTCCTAGTGTTTGGTTGTCATTGCACGCCTATGGACAGCCGTGTCCGCCATAACCTTTTGGCGCTGCGAACAATCGAAGATATCTAGCCTTTTTCGATGTCAGGGAGCGAATTCTTCGGGCTATACTCACGGAGGATTTTGTGAGCTTTTATCCCAGACCAGGGAAATTATCCGTGCCCTTGAATTGTTTTCAGCTTCAATACAAGGATGCGTTCACGCACCGTGAAACTGACGACAAATGCGGGTGTAGCTATGGCATGGATTATAAATTTGTAGTTTCTATTTGCTCGGTCTGTTTATTTATCATTCAATTCCTGAAGTTACAGTATGATTCGAGGATTTTTGCGGAATTTCCTTAATACATGTTATGCACATAAAATAGCCTTCTTATATTAATAATAAATTAGTGAAAACAAACTATGAAAACCCAGTTGTTGCTCAGTGCGGTAATTGCATCTATCTGTGCCAATCCAGTCTTGGCAAATGAGCGAAGCACCTTTGATCCTGCTACCCACATTGTTGATATTCCCCAATTGTTCATCAAGAATGATCCTTCACAAACCTCTTTCCATGTCGGCATGAAGTATCTCGGAGGAACCGCTTGCGAAGTCGCCTGGATCACACCTAATGCAAATGCCTGCTATGAACCCACGCCTGCACAAGGCGAATTCAAAGGCGAGTGGGATATTAATGAGCGGCATAACTACCAATTCACTGTGCCCAATGATGCCGGAGGTGGCTATGCGCGAGTGATTCTGGTGACTTCCGATCCCAATACCATTCCATGGCTGACCATCAAACCGAACAACGATCCAGGCGCCATTTTCAGCGGCTCTTCGGCACAGTTAGCGAATGAACAGAGAAGAGATGTGATATTCGAGGCTTACCCTGGTCAAACCTATTTCCTGGAAGTATCTCCATTTTTTAATGGAAACGCCCCTATGCCGTACACGTTGACTTGGGAATTCTTCAGCCGTGTTGATTGCTATGAGCCCAATAACGGCAAAACTCCTGACATCGCCCGTGCCACCGCCAAATCGATTCCGTTGAATCAGACTATCGAAGCCTACGCGATCGCGGGCTTCAGAGAATATTACATAGAAAGCAGGGGCGAGCAGACTTCCGACTGGTATCGTATCGATCTTGATCAACCGGCAACGATCAAGCTTGAGCAAATACACAGCCCTTCCAATATTAAGGCCAGATTTCGTCTATTTGATGCACAAAACCGGAATATTCGAATGAATGTCGAGGGTGTGGCCCAAGGTATCAATGAAGACACATTTGGTCGCCTGGTTAAGTATGAGTCTGTGACACTTGATGCGGGAAGCTATCTGATCGAAACAACATTTGATGTCGATCGCGTGAATGCGAGCGCAAATATTCCTGGTCGCAAGGCGGATTTAAGCAAAGGTGAACAGATTCCAGATCATTTCAACACGCTCTACAAGTTTACGGTTTTATCGCAGTAGGGTAATCAGGAGAAGCCATAGTGAACTTCTTGATCACTATGGCGCCACCACCGTATTGAGGAGATGATTCACTGCTTTTTATGGGCGAACGATAGCGTGTATGAGCCGCTTATCCAGTCACGGTGGTTGATGCGTCGGAAAAATCATTTAGAATATTGCCATGACATCGACAGTGGAGCGAGAGTCGCATGGCCGTCAAGCATTGTCTACCATTCCGGTTGTGCGGCGCAGCTTGCCGACCAGGCACTTGTTCAGAGGTCTCAAAATCGTTTTAGCTGGCTGAGTTGGGTGCAATTGACAAAGCTATCCTATTTCTCGTTGGCTGCAGGTGCCTGTTTTTACAATTATTGATTAACTCCCACTTCAACAACCATACAATCCCCATAAACACCGCTTTCCCGGTAGTTCAGCCCTACAATGTTTATCCGACGCCAGTAAGGTAGCGTGATAAACGCTATTCGTTATACACCCTTGCTACTCAGTACCGGCGTTACTCATGAAAGTCATCTATAAAATCACCTGCCCAAATGGCAAAATTTACCTTGGAAAAGATTTGACTGGAACGCTAAATTATTTCGGCAGCGCCGACAGCAGGCTAATTGAGCGAGATTTCACCGCCGAGCAAATGCGTGATTTCACAGTTCGAAAGCAAATCCTCTGGGAGTCAGGAACGGCAACCGACAAGGAAGTAAATTTCAAAGAGGTTGAGCTGATAAAAGAGCTACAGTCCAACAACCTGAATATCGGCTACAACCAATGGCCAAAATTCAAGGTTTCCGAGCAGGCAGGCGTATAATCAGGTAGCAGCCGAAGGTCTCTAACTCGCAATCCCCCACAATACTCCGCATGCGGCTCCGCACAGGGCATTTACTTGGGATGGTGAAGCTTGCTCTATCTATTAACCAACCATCAAAAATGTATTACAGGCATTGCGCAGCTCCCCATTACTGCTGATGAGCTTTGGCGTTACCTGCAATTTCCAGCCTTCCGATAACCAGATGCTATTGCTTCGCCTTCAGTAGCAAATTCAACGATATTACGCGACGACATGGCATCATAGCTGGGACAGCCTTGCGGTAGGTGATATACCTTACTGCTTCGATTCCCACGAATGACGCCACCCGAAGCATTTTCTTCTGCTTTCTGTACCTCGCTATAAATGCCTTCTTTTGAGTTTTTATGATCGAGCGTCCAGGTTCGGGCTCCTGTCAAAAAAGGATTAACCGGAAATTGTTTATCCCACGCCATTAACAATTGCTGTTGTTGACGGGACATTGGCAAATCGTATCGATCATGCATGTAGAAATAGATACGGGCAATTTGCCCTTTTATTTCATTCCGGGGTTCGGCTACACGTCCTTTGAAATCCACCTTGAAATCACAGGCACCATGTTGATGAGGATCGTTTGGCAGGACACCAAATCGGAAATTACTACGGTCGGCATTAACCTCACCGATAGCCGGTGTTAGGTTATGCAAATCCGCTTCCATTGCATTGAATACGGGATCTGTATTATTGCAATTCTTCCTACCGCCATTTTGCCAGCATTGTCGCGCACGTCCAAAGTTAGAAGCCGGTACAACATGTTCCCACTCGGTGCGAATAGCTCTATTTTCCTGAGCCCTGATTTCATAGCCGCATGAATCCAAGTCAACACGACCACCCGAGCGACCGACCCATTTCCAAGTACAACCACAGTAGCTCTCCTTGGCTCTGTTTGTTCCAAGTTGAGTATAGCCTTGGAACCTAAATAAGGGACCAAATGAACTGAGCATGCCAGCATTTCTTCTAGACTGCGAATTTATACGACTTAAGTACGATATCCATGTACTCAAGGAAATATGAAAATCGAAAAAATGCTGATGCTCTATTGTTCCAAGCTCAGCTTCAATCATTGCCAGTATTAGTGTCCATAAGGAAAGATTTTAGGCTCCTCGGCAGAATTTGTGGGTAACCGAAAGCGCCTTTTGTAAGACCATGGCCGGTGATAGTGGAGCACCCCGCCCAATCTCTGAGAAGATGAAGTTGCGACACAAACAACTTCACAGGAGAGAGCGGGATGCAGATCCAGACTATC
>NZ_FNOY01000105.1 GCF_900107165.1 Nitrosomonas halophila | reverse complement strand
CTGGAGAGGCTGCATACGGCGAATGGTGATCAGTCACCAATTAACTATGAAAATTCTCTAAAAAAAGTGTCCGGTTGGACTTGACCAGAACAGAGCTTGTTCGACAGTGAATTGTACGTCGAATACGAGGGTACACGGACAGGTCCTTACTATCCGGTATCCGGCCCGATTCCGTTAAACCGCTACCGAACATTCAAGCGTGGCGCTGTCGGCGAGCGCACCGACCGCATCCGCTCACTTGCTAACCAGCTCAAGCTGACGATTGCTGCACTAGCTGGAGAAGAGATACGACTTGCTCCCTTGAATCTTTCCAGTGAATTGCCGAAACAGCCATTTGATACAGAAGCGCACGAATACCATTTCGCCAGCATTATCGCCGCCAAGCTTGCGATTGCCGCCGACTTGGCGCTACCACTGGCAAAGCTCGCGGCCTCGGATCGCGCCTTTATCGACCAAGTGCTGAGCGAGACGCTGATACGTCATATTGTGCTGGCACGCATAAGAGAGTATTTCCGCAACAAAAAATCAGGAGAGGATCATGCGCGTTGAAGTGATGCAGTATTACGGGTTGGCACAACCGCTCAGCCAAGCGGGCTACTATGAAACCGAGCATCATAAGCAACTCATCAAGGATATCAAGGGCGCGATCCTGGAAGGGCGGCTGATAGCAGTCTGTGGTGTCGTGGGCAGCGGCAAGACTGTCACCTTGCGGCGGCTGCAGCAGATTCTGAAGGATGAAAATCGCGTGGCCGTCGCCAAGTCGCTATCGGTGGAAAAGCATAGTATTATGCCTCTAAACTATTTTCAGTATTTTCTGCCAAATGCTTTTAGATCAACGACATAGGGAGCTGTATCATGAGAGCATTGGAAATTAATTTGCTGGATTGGCAGAAACGATATGGGACGGAAGAAGCCTGTGTGCAGGCGCTGATGCAACAACGCTGGCCGGAAGGGTTCCGTTGCCAGCGCTGCGGGCATGATCATGGCTATGTCATCAGTACACGCTATTCCTGGGAGTGCTCCAAGTGCCATTACCAAACTTCACTGACGGCGGGGACGCTGTTTCATTCCACCCATCTGCCGCTAACTAAATGGTTCTGGGCGATTTACCTGACTGCCTCGGACAAGGGTGGCATTTCTGCTGTACATCTTTCTAAACAAATCCAGGTATCCTGGATTACGGCTTACCGGATATTGCGCAAGATTCGCATGACCATGGGGCACAGGGATAGTATCTATCGGCTGCACAATCTGATTGAAATTGACGATGCCTTGGTGGGTGGTCGCCGTAGTGGAAAGCGAGGTCGCGGTGCTGAGGGAAAAATCCCGGTACTGGTGGCAATTGAGAACCGGGGCAAGTGTGCCGGGTTTATCGCCATGCAACAGGTCTCTGCTGTGACGCATGAAACCGTAGCAAGGTTTGTTCAATGTCATCTCCCGCCCAGCCAGTGGGTGCGTAGTGATGCGCTGGCTTCCCTGACGGAAATTGGCAAAACCCAACATCATGCCGCACGGGTGACGCCGCCTGATAAGGTGGGCAAGTGGCTGCCCTGGGTGCATATTGCCATTGGAAACCTCAAAGCGTTTCTGTTGGGCACTTATCACGGTGTATCGTTCGGGTATCTGCAGGAATATCTCAATGAATTCTGCTATCGGTTCAACCGGCGCAGGTGGGAAGCCGAGTTACCACTACGCCTTCTCAATGCCTGCCTGATGCACACTCAGATCAAACTGAAAATTGTATAGAGGCATATAATTTAATCAATAGTGCACAAATTGCCGCTTGACATTTAGAAGGGCATCCGTGGATCGCAATATGCCAGCAAACAGTACCACCAACTTTTAAAAATACATGGTTTTATCGGCAGTATGAGTCGTGTGGGAAATTGTTGGGATAATTCAGTGGCTGAGAGCTTTTTCGGTAGCCTTAAACAGGAGCAAATCCATTGGCAATGCTACCTGACCCGCTATGCAGCACAGCAAGATGTCCTGCAGTATATTTCCATGTTTTATAACAGCCATCGACTGCATTCATACCTGGGCTACAAAAGTCCAAACCAATATGAGGCAGAAATGGAAATGTTGAAAAATGTTGCTTAACCGGATTGTCCGGTTTTACTTGACCAGGTCAGAATGATGATGAGTCGTATGGACATAACGAGCTACGTCGCGCGCTGTATATGCCTGGCCTGGTAGCCAGGCATCATAATCCAATACTAAAAACGTTTGGTGATAGATTAAGTATTGACTTTTACAATTTTATATCAGGACCTTGATGTCGAATCACCTCGGCCTTGATTAAAGTGTTTGAGACACAGAGCTCAAGAAAGCCCTGTCCCTGCCTCAATTCTGGAGCGGGGGCGCATCGGGCCAGCTGCCCGCCTGCAAGTGCAGTTGTGTCACATCCGCCGTATCATAGGCAGGCATGGCACTCTCCAGCCTGGATGCTATCGCATTTGCATTTGCATTTGCATTTGCATTTGCATTGCGCATCGTCATCCATTTGAGCGATTTGCGTGCTTTATTGATGCTGTCCAGTTGCGTCTGGGCAGCATCCCGCTGCTCTTCAAATTTGGCGATGAATTTTTCCAGCTTCTCGAACTCCTCCAGGGTTTCGGATGCGGCCAGTTCCGCGTTCATCTTCTTCAGGCGCTTGTTGAAAACAACGATCTGATCGAAATACTGAGTTGCGCTGTCGATACGGCCGGCCTGGGCCGCTTCCTGATCGGAGAAATGCACCTCGTAGCAGATGTTGAGTTGATTGATGTATTCGTTGGTAAAAAACGTCTGCGACTTGTACGTTTCGTTGGATGCGCTCAAGAACAAATGCAGGCCTGCCAGAATGGGGAAATGCTCCTGCTTGGCTACGCGCCTAGCCTCAGAGACTACATCGAAAGTCCCCAGAATCGAGGTGACGGCATCGAAAACCCTTGAAATGATTAACTGTTGATTGGCTGCCAGTGCGGCCGCACCCTCGCCAATCGCTTCCAGTACCGTTTGATCTTTGCTTTGAACGTCTTTCGCACCCTTATTCTTGCCCAGCAGTATCTGGGAAACTGCCTCGATGATTTTCGTGACGTTGTCCAAGGACCATTTGCTGGTGTTTTGAAATTCCTGATATTGGTTGCCCAAGTATAAGCTGTGATTGAATTGGTTTTCGTGGTAGAAGCGGTCGCATTCCACTTTAAGTTTTGCGACGAGTTCTTTCTGGAGCTTCTCTCCCTCTTGGCGTCTGGTATCCATGTACGCGCGGAACTCGGTGTCGCTTTTCTCTTTATCGGAAATGCCGGTAGATTTTCCCATAGGGATGACCTCTTTTGAATGTTAATGGATTGATTTTCGAGCCTACTCAAAATCACAGGGCGGCTGCGGTCAGCAGCCGTTTACGTGGATCCCACGATTGGTGTTGACTTCCACGCATGCATTGGTCTGGTTGGAATTCTCCCGCTCGTCCGCGCGGATAGTCACATGCCGGTCGCTGGCCTGATGGCAGCCTTTTTGGATTTCCACCTTTCCGCACCGGCCCAGGATGCGGGCACCATCTCCTACGGCGTCCCTGTCTTTTTTATCCTCAAGAAACGCTCTGATCTGCGCCTGCGTATAGGGCTGGTTGGTGGTCGGGTGGTTCTGGTCATTATTTTCCTGCGTATCCCAGCCCTGCTTGAAGTCGTAGGTTGGCCGTGCTATGGCGGTCCCACAAATCGCCACGGACAACACTAGAAAAGAAATTCTCTTCATCTCCATCTCTCCTTTGCATGCCTACTCTTCACGATTTTCAGCGGTCTCGTCTTCATCCGGGTTTCGAGATGAAGTGATATGCATATTATGATTAATGCATTGGCATGGAAATACTTAAAACAGCGTATCTGCTAAGGGGCTTATTCCAATTCTCGATAGGAATGAAAATAATTATATTCATAATATGATTAATTTACAGTATGTTATACGATTTTATAATTTCTGTTTCTATCTGTAATTGGAATTAGTCTTGGCGCTTCTTGTGGATATTCTGCCGATGGGTTTGCACGGTGTAGGTGCTCAGGCCCAGTTGCTCGGCAATTTGGGCGCTGGTCAAGCCTTGCACCAGCATTCGCATGATTTCTTGCTCCCGGCTGGTCAGGCTCCATCTGCTGAGGTGATCGGGAATGTATTGGGCAAGCTGGCCCACGCGGGATACGCCAAGCCTGGCGTAAATGTTCTCCCGGTGCTTGGCCACCGTGAGCGGGCTGATACCCAAGGTTCGGGCCACGGTTTTGTTGGAGTGGCCTTTGACGAGTTCAAAAAAACGGCCAACTGTCTTTGTGTGAGCAATGAAGCTATTGGGGGCATTGGCGGTTTTCATGTCATGTGTTGAAAGCGCTTCGGGCCATGCATGATGATGGGGCCGAAAGCCCATACCGTTCGGAAACGCTATGGACTCCATCGTTGACAGCACAAATAGTTACAATTATTGCTGGCGCAGAATCGCACTGAATGCTGGTTGGGTCAGTTTTGAATGCAGGTTGTTACACATAGTCGTTGTCGTCAGACTCTTCCGGCATGAACTCGGCCCGCATGGCTGCTACGAAGGTTTCGGCCTGTTCCACCATTTCCCGCGCATCGCTCATTTCCACTGGGTCGCCTTCGTAGTCGGCCACGTAGCGGAAGGTTTCCGCGTGTTTCAAGAGGCGGCCCATTTTTGACCAAGCGATCACTGAAAGCGTTGAGAACGCCTTTGTGCGTCTTGCCTACATCGAACCCCGAGGCCAGAAGTGCGGCGCGAGCAGCATCGAACATGGCGTAGTACTCCCGGTTAGATGCACCGTCGGCGTCTCCAGTATCGAGCAGCACCTTCGCCGATGCTGCCGCCTGCACGGCCTTTGCCATCAAGTCTTGCGCCTTCACAGCCTGACCCCCTCCCTGGCGATGTTGTGAAGCAGTGCCGGATTCGAGTAGTTCTCCGGGTGTTCCCATTCATCCAGCCACACCGGCAGAGGTGAGATGTTGATACCCGTTTCCAGCAGCACGTCGTAAGCCACGTCGGCCATTGCTAGCGTAGTCGGCAGAACCCTTTGATGTTCGCCTTTCAGGAGCACGGCCACATCGGCGTCGCTGTCGGGGCGATGTGTCCCCCGTGCCCGGCTGCCATAGACGATAGCACCTGCTATGTCGTAGCGATCGGCGATCAAGGTGAGGAAGCGATGGACTGCTTCCTCGGTGTTAGGGTCGATGTGATTCATACGAATCCTGCAATGGAATCCGGATTTTCTAAATGAGTGATTCTAATCGACTAATCTGCTCGCATGGTGTTCTATCTTTGATCAATTGTTAATCACCCACACCCTTTCCCTTATAACCAATACCTTAAAGCAGTTATGCACAGAACCATTCAGGTTTTTAGGGGATAAGTCTGCGGGTGCAGATACCCTGACGTAAGACATAACCAGTCCCAAAGATTTCACAATGAAATAATTTCAGTTTGCCCTGACAGGATTGGTTTGATCAAAATTTTGGGCTCCTCGGCAGAATTTGTGGGTAACCGAAAGCGCCTTTTGTAAGACCATGGCCGGTGATAGTGGAGCACCCCGCCCAATCTCTGAGAAGATGA
>NZ_FNOY01000106.1:2129-5478 GCF_900107165.1 Nitrosomonas halophila | reverse complement strand
TCACTAAACTAAATGATCTAACTTAGTGACTGGATAACGTATATGGAACAGATGATTGGCCAGATCGCAAGACTATACTTGCATCTAGCATCATCATTTGACTCTAAATGAGCGCTTGGCGGTGACCTACTTTCACATGCGAAAACACACTATCATCGGCGCAACTTCGTTTCACTTCTCTGTTCGGGATGGGAAAAGGTGGTTCCAAAGCGCTATGGCCGCCAAGCAAAACTGGATAACGAAGGAATCAGGTTAACTCCTTCGTCTAAAATGGGTCGATTACTATCAATTCTATATTGATATTCAAATTTTCAAGATTATAGGATCAAGCCGCACGGTCAATTAGTATCGATTAGCTTAACGCATTGCTGCGCTTCCACACTCGACCTATCAACGTTGTCGTCTTCAACGAACCTTTAGGGGAGTTAAACTCCCGGGAAGTCTTATCTTATGGCAAGTTTCCCGCTTAGATGCTTTCAGCGGTTATCTCTTCCGCACTTAGCTACCCGGCGATACAACTGGCGTTATAACCGGTACACCAGAGGTGCGTCCACTCCGGTCCTCTCGTACTAGGAGCAGCCCCACTCAAACTTCCAACGCCCACGGCAGATAGGGACCAAACTGTCTCACGACGTTTTAAACCCAGCTCACGTACCACTTTAAATGGCGAACAGCCATACCCTTGGGACCGACTACAGCCCCAGGATGTGATGAGCCGACATCGAGGTGCCAAACTCCCCCGTCGATATGAACTCTTGGGAGGAATCAGCCTGTTATCCCCGGCGTACCTTTTATCCGTTGAGCGATGGCCCTTCCATACAGAACCACCGGATCACTATGACCTGCTTTCGCATCTGCTCGAATTGTCAGTCTCGCAGTCAAGCACGCTTATGCCATTGCACTATCAGCACGATTTCCGACCGTACCTAGCGTACCTTCGCACTCCTCCGTTACTCTTTGGGAGGAGACCGCCCCAGTCAAACTGCCTACCATACACGGTCCCCGATCCAGATTATGGACCTAGGTTAGAACTTCAATCATACCAGGGTGGTATTTCAAGGATGGCTCCATAAGCTCTAGCGAGCCTACTTCACAGCCTCCCACCTATCCTACACAAGTAGGATCAAAATCCAATGTAAAGCTACAGTAAAGGTGCACGGGGTCTTTCCGTCTAGCCGCGGGTAGATTGCATCTTCACAAACATTTCAACTTCGCTGAGTCTCGGGAGGAGACAGTGTGGCCATCGTTACGCCATTCGTGCAGGTCGGAACTTACCCGACAAGGAATTTCGCTACCTTAGGACCGTTATAGTTACGGCCGCCGTTTACCGGGGCTTCGATCAAGAGCTTGCACCCCATCACTTAACCTTCCGGCACCGGGCAGGCGTCACACTCTATACGTCCACTTTCGTGTTTGCAGAGTGCTGTGTTTTTATTAAACAGTCGCAGCCACCTTTTTATTGCAACCTCCTTCCGCTTCACATGCAAGATGCTACACGTACAAAAGGCACACCTTCTTCCGAAGTTACGGTGTCAATTTGCCGAGTTCCTTCTCCCGAGTTCTCTCAAGCGCCTTAGAATTCTCATCCCACCCACCTGTGTCGGTTTACGGTACGGTCTTTATCTAACTGAAGCTTAGCGGCTTTTCCTGGAAGCAGGGCATCACTTACTTGGCTCCCTAAGGAGTTTCGTTATCACGTCTCAACTTAGCTGTCCGGATTTGCCTGAACAGCATGTCTACGCGCTTCAACCGGGACATCCAACACCCGGATAAGCTAGCCTTCTTCGTCCCCACATCGCATTAAATAAAGGTACTGGAATATTAACCAGTTTCCCATCAGTTACGCATTTCTGCCTCACCTTAGGGGCCGACTCACCCTGCGCCGATGAACGTTGCACAGGAAACCTTGGGTTTACGGCGAGGAAGCCTTTCACTTCCTTTATCGCTACTCATGTCAGCATTCGCACTTCCGATACCTCCAGCAATCCTCTCGAATCACCTTCTCAGGCTTACGGAACGCTCTCCTACCATTTGCAATTACTTGCAAATCCCTAGCTTCGGTGTGCAGTTTAGCCCCGTTACATCTTCCGCGCAGGACGACTCGATCAGTGAGCTATTACGCTTTCTTTAAAGGATGGCTGCTTCTAAGCCAACTTCCTGACTGTCTGTGCCTTCCCACTTCGTTTACCACTTAACTGCATCTTTGGGACCTTAGCTGAGGGTCTGGGTTGTTTCCCTCTCGACACCGAACGTTAGCACCCGATGTCTGTCTCCCATACTTACACTCTCTGGTATTCGGAGTTTGCCATGGTTTGGTAAATCTTGACGACCCCCTAGCCATAACAGTGCTCTACCCCCAGAGGTGATATATGAGGCACTACCTAAATAGTTTTCGGAGAGAACCAGCTATTTCCAGATTTGTTTAGCCTTTCACCCCTACTCACAGCTCATCCCCTAATTTTTCAACATTAGTGGGTTCGGACCTCCACGAAGTATTACCTTCGCCTCATCCTGGCCATGAGTAGATCATCTGGTTTCGGGTCTACACCCAGCAACTAAACGCCCTATTAAGACTCGCTTTCGCTGCGCTTCCCCTATCGGTTAAGCTTGCTACTGAATGTAAGTCGCTGACCCATTATACAAAAGGTACGCAGTCACCCCAGTCAAACCAGGGCTCCCACTGTTTGTATGCATGCGGTTTCAGGATCTATTTCACTCCCCTCCCGGGGTTCTTTTCGCCTTTCCCTCACGGTACTGGTTCACTATCGGTCGATTACGAGTATTTAGCCTTGGAGGATGGTCCCCCCATGTTCAGACAGGATTTCACGTGTCCCGCCCTACTTGTCGCAATCCTAGTTCCACATTCAGATTTTTATCTACGGGGCTATCACCCACTATGGCTTATATTTCCATATAATTCGATTAATCTAAATGCTAAAAACTGCAGGCTGATCCCATTTCGCTCGCCACTACTTTGGGAATCTCGGTTGATTTCTTTTCCTCTGGTTACTTAGATGTTTCAGTTCACCAGGTTAGCCACCATCTCCCTATATATTCAGGAGCGGTTACCCTTGCGGGTGGGTTTTCCCATTCGGATATCTCCGGATCAAAGCTTGTTTGCCAGCTCCCCGAAGCTTTTCGCAGGCTTCCACGTCCTTCATCGCCTGTAATCGCCAAGGCATCCACCACATGCACTTATTTGCTTGATCCTATAATCTTGAAAATTTACCGAGCAATCACTTCCGCTCAAGCTATCTTTCATTCGACTATAGAAAATTTATATCTTTATTTAAAAGATACAATCGAACCCAAATTTATCTACTAATTTTTAAAGATCAATACAAACAAG
>NZ_FNOY01000107.1 GCF_900107165.1 Nitrosomonas halophila | reverse complement strand
TTCGAGACCTCAGGGTGCAACGGCTTCCCCAGAAAACGCTGTTACTTTACAGTGTTGAGCAAGTTTGCTGCTCACTATTAATATACAAGGGTGCACCTGTGCACCGCCAAACACCTTACCCGCAGCAGCCCTTTTCCACACAGCAAAAAGCCGGTGCACAAGTGCACCCTACGCCTGCAATTCAAACCACGAATGGACACCAATGAATTGGTGGCGATGCGCGCAGGGGTTGTGTCATATGGCGGAGTGAAGACGTGATAACCGGCCCAATTACGGTTGAAACACAACCGAAGTGATTGTCATCATTCGTGTGTATTCGTGTCCATTCGTGGTTCGAATTATCGTTTCTCCCTATGTGGCGATTGACTGGCAATCGCCTGGGTTTGACGGTGCACAGGTGCACCCTACTATCTTTGCCTGGTTGCGGGTGGCACACAATCGAAGCGGTTTTCATCATTCGTGTCCATTCGTGTCCATTCGTGGTTAAGGATTTTAGCCATGATTTGAAATCAAAATGCCGAGGAAGGGGGGTTTTATTGGGGTGTTTGGTTGTTTGGGGGTGGAAAATTTTTTTGGGTGGGGTGTCGATTTTGCTAAATATTTTTCCGGGCGATCCGATTACTGCTCTCAACGGCGGTTCAAAAGCCAATCAGTATCGAAGGCAGAACCCACGTGTGTGGCACTGGCGCCACGACTTTTTAATGAAAGTACATTTACACTCTGAAGGAGACACAACATGGCACAAGTCATTAACACCAACATCGCCTCATTGAATGCGCAACGCAATCTCAATAATTCGCAGAACGCTCTGAACACCGCGCTGGAGCGATTGTCCACCGGGCTGCGCATCAACAGCGCCAAGGATGACGCAGCCGGGCTGGCGATTTCCGAGCGCATGACGGCTCAGATCCGTGGCCTCAACCAGGCGGCGCGCAATGCCAACGACGGCATTTCGCTCGCCCAGACCGCCGAGGGCGCGCTCCAGGAAATCGGCAACAACCTGCAGCGGGTACGAGAACTGGCAGTGCAATCGGCCAACGCCACCAATTCCGCCAGCGACCGCGCCGCCCTGCAGGCGGAAGCCGCGCAACTGATCGCGGAGATCTCACGGGTTGCCGACAACACCCAGTTCAACGGCCTCAACCTGCTCAACGGCTCGTTTGCCAGCCAGAGCTTCCAAATCGGCGCCAACGCCAACCAGACTATCAACGTTGCATCGATCGGTGATGCGCGCGCGACCGCGCTAGGTCAACACACTCTCCAGACTGGTGGTTCTATCATGGATTCTGTCGTTACTGCAACTGCGGCTACTGTAGATAATGGGATTACAGGAGGAGCTCTAGAACTGACTACCGGCAAAGGTACGGTCAGCGGAATCAATTATGCAGCTAACGTGGGAGCCGATGTAATCGCGGCCAACATCAATGCTGCCGCCTCCGGCATCGGCATCACCGCCACCGCCAGCAACAGCGCAACACTTGAACTAAGCGCAGGTGGAACAATAGAATTCGATTTAAATGGAGAAGCAGTCTCCGTTACAGTTGTCAATGAAAATGATCTCAGTGCATTGGCCGCCGCCATCAATGGGGTATCCTCTACCTCCGGCGTCACCGCCTCCTTCGCTGATCCCAGCGACAAATCCAGCCTAGTTCTTAGCACAACTGATGGACGCGATATTGCCATTGAGGACTTGGACTTTGGTGCTAATACTATAAATTTCAATGGCACGCCTTCAATACCCACCGGTGATTCAGCCGTCAAGGTCGGCACAATCGAGTTGACCAGCACCCAGGGTCAAATCACAGCAATTGCACCCGACACTCAGATATTTGCAGCAACGACTTCCGTCAGCAGTTTCGATTCAGTTTCTCAGCTGGATCTCTCGAATTCAGACAACGCACAGAGCGCACTGTCGATACTTGATGCCGCTTTGAGTCAGATCAACAGCTCGCGCGGGGATCTCGGTGCGCTGCAAAACCGCTTCTCCTCCATCATCGCCAGCCTGCAGACCACGTCCGAAAACCTGTCCGCCTCGCGCAGCCGGATTCTGGATGCGGATTTCGCAGCCGAGACCGCCAACATGACGCGCGGCCAGATCATGCAGCAGGCCGGGGTCGCCATCCTGGCGCAGGCCAATGCCTTGCCCAACAACGTGCTGTCGCTGTTGAGATAAGTTCCAGCCGTCATTCGCCCGGTGGCGCGCTAGCAAGCGCCGCGCCACCGGGCGTAATCCAGAAGGAGAATAACCATGTCCATCAGTCCCGTCAGCGGCGGCAGTGAACTGCTCACCGCCACGCCCGCCCAGACCCTCCCGATGTCCCAGCAGCCCCCTGCCCCTGCGCGCGCGCAGCCAGAGCAGGAAGCAGGCGCGGAAACGGCAATGCAGGTGCAACAGGCGGTCGCACAGATTCAGCAGTTCACCCAGGCGCTGGCGCGCAATCTGCAGTTTTCGGTCGATGAGGAAACCGGCAAGTCGGTGGTGCGGGTGGTCGATGTCCAGACCCGTGAAATCATCCGCCAGATTCCCTCGGAAGAAGCGATTCAGATCGCGCGCACGCTCGACAAGGTGCAGGGCCTGCTGTTCAACGACCAGGCCTAGGAGGCTGTCCGCAGCAGACCGGTCTATTCCCGGACAGCCTCCCAGTCAGCCGCGCAGGTTGTTTTTGGACGGCACATCGTTTCATTACTTACAGGATTTCTCATGCTTTCTTCACCAGGTATCGGCTCGGGGCTGGATGTCCACAGCATCATCGGGCAATTGATGCGCGTGGAACAGCGGCCGCTGGCCGCGCTGGCCACGCGCGAAGCCAAACAGCAGGCGCAGTTGAGCGCCTATGGCAGCCTCAAGGGCGCGCTGTCCAGCCTGCAGAGCAGCGCCCAGGCGCTGGCCAAGTCCACCACTTTCACCGGCTTTCGGGCCAGCCTGGCCGATGGCTCGCTGGCAAGCGTGAGCGCTGCCGCCGGGGCGGCCGCAGGCAGGCACGAAATCGAGGTGCTGACCCTCGCCCAAAGCCAGAAAATCGCCTCGGCGCCGTTTGAAACCAGCGCCACCGCGCTCGGCAGCGGCACGCTCACGCTCACTTTCGGCAGCTATGAGGACGACGGCACCTTCAGCCCCAACCCGGCCGAGACCGTGCGCACGATTAGCATCGGCGCGGAACAGTCCTCGGTGGCCGGGGTGCGCGATGCCATCAACGCCGCCGACGCCGGTGTGACGGCCAGCCTGGTGCATGACGGCAGCGGCTACCGGCTGGTGATCGCCGCCGATGAAACCGGCCTCAGCCATGCCATGCGGATCACGGTCAGCGATGATGATGGTGATGATACCGACAATGCCGGATTGTCCCAGCTGGCCTATGACGCCTCGACCGGCGGGACCGCGCATCTGACGGAAACAGTCGCGGCGCGCAACGCCACCCTGACCATCGACGGCATTGCGATCAGCAAGGCTGCCAATACCATTTCCGACGCGCTCGAAGGCGTCACGCTCACGCTGCGCAAGGCCGACCCGGGCAACCCGACCAGCCTGACAATCGCGCGCGACAGCGCCAGCGCCCAGGCGGCGGTGGAGGCATTCATCAAGGGCTTCAACGAACTGCACCAGACCCTGCGCAACCTGTCCAATTATGATGCCACCAATCAGCAGGCTTCGGTCCTGACCGGCGATTCGACCCTGCGGGCGGTGCAGACCCAGATGCGCCGCTTGCTGGGGAGCGAATTTCCAGCCGAGCATGGCGGTTTTTCCCTGCTGACGCAAATCGGCATCGGCTTCCAGAAGGATGGTTCGCTGGCGCTCGACAGCAGCCGTTTCAGCGCCAGCCTGGCAGAAGCGCCGGAGGCTGTCACCGCCCTGCTCACCGAACAGTTCGCACCCGGCCTCAACCGGCTGATCGACGGCATGCTGCAAAGCGACGGCCTGATCAACAGCCGCATGGATGGCATCCAGGCCAGCATCAAGACCCTCGACAGCCAGCGCGAAGCCATCGGCCGCCGGCTGGAAGACACGGAACGGCGCCTGCGCGCGCAATTCGCCGCGCTGGATACGATGCTCGCCAGCATGAGCCAGACCAGCAATTTCTTGCAGCAACAATTGGCTAACCTGCCCAAGATCGGCGACAAATAGCGATTGATGGGCCATCGGCCACTCATACCACAACAGAATAAGGAGAATTCATGTTCACATCATCCTCGCAGGCCATCAGCAGCTATCAGCGTGTCGGTGTTGAATCGGGCGTGGCGGCCGCCGACCCGCACAAGTTGATCCTGATGCTGTTCGAAGGCGCGCAGCAGGCGCTCAGCCGCAGCAAGCTCCATATGCGCCAGAATGAAATCGCCGCCAAGGGGGAGATGATCTCCAAGGCGATTCTGATCATCGACCATGGCCTCAAGGCCAGCCTCGACCGCAATACCGGCGGCGCGCTGGCCGACAATCTGCACCAGCTGTACGACTACATGACCCAGCGCTTGCTGCTGGCGAACCTGCACAACGACCCTGCCCTCATCGAGGAAGTCAGCCAGCTGCTGGGCGAGCTGCACACAGCCTGGCAGGCGATCGGCCAACAGCCCGCCAGCCAGCCTGCCTCCCCCCTCACAACCGAGGCCGACCAGACACGATGAGTGAAAACCATTCCGGCAAACAGGGCGCACAAGGGATGAATGGCGAGCGGGCAATCGCTATTTACGAGGAAATACTGGGCATCGTTGATCAGATGCTGGCAGCCGCCAAAAAAAGCGACTGGGATGCGCTGGTATCGCTCGAGCACACCTGCAAGCAGCTTGTCAACCAGCTGATGGCGCAGGATACATCAGCGCTGCTCGATGCGCCGCAACAGAAAAAGAAAGTGGCCCTCATCGGGCAAATACTCGCGCGCGATGCCGAAATCCGCACCCTCACCGAACCCCATATCACCCATCTGCAAAACATCCTGACCCACAACAGCCGCAAACGGCTATTGAACCAAACCTACCAGCCTGACCAGGAATAACCCCCACCCGGCCAAGCAACCTTTGTATGCATGAGTTGTTGATTACAAACCCAAACCACGAATGCACACGAATTAACACGAATGATGAAAATCAATCCATGCGAGCGCTGCCACCGAATCATTCGTGTCTATTCGTGGTTATCACGGCCGGTGGCGGAGGGCGTAGATACTCTGTCTTCAGTCAAGCAAAATTTACATATTAGCGCCCTTTATTTTGAAAAACTTGTCACCATCAAACGGCATGTTGTTATGCAGCA
>NZ_FNOY01000109.1 GCF_900107165.1 Nitrosomonas halophila | reverse complement strand
GATTTCGAACCTTTCATGGCGCAGAAATCGCATTATATCATGCACTTGGCGCGCTACCTGAACCGGATGTCGCCCACAGATTCTGCTGACGAGCCCGAATTCTTAATCTCCCGCTCGGGCAGTCCAAGCAAAATGGCCAGGACACGGTAAAGCCGCGAAGGTGAAAGGTCACCCAAGGTTTCGGTTGCATCGTCGAGTAGACTCTCGTTATTGACCATTACCGCGAATTCGAGAATACGGCAATCCGTCTCCGACAACTCCAACAGCTCCGATAGCCGGGCAATATTGCTGCCAAGACAAGGCGGCACTTTGGCATCCCGCCATTCATGTTCGGCAACCTGATGCAACTTGCATAAATGCGCCAGAATGGCTTTAGGCTGAGACTCGAATAATTCAATCAACTTGTTATCGATAAAGCCCAATGCCTTTGCGATATTTTCATTGGACGAATAGTTTAGCCTGTCAGCAAATGCCTGGTAGCCACCCAATGGAACGAGTGCACGAAGCATCCAGAGATAGATGATAGAAGGTATATCTGGCGATAAATGGTGACTCTGCATCAAGCTCTCCCATGCCTGAAATCATTACGAAATACTCATGAAGCGCAGCACAGGATCAGCTAAACCAACTATTGTGAGAGTTATTCGATATCCCCAATCCTATTTACGCTGCAGATCAACAAGCTTTGGTCTATTCTAAAAGTGCAAATAGTTTTCTTCTCGGAATCTTTGTTGCAGTATTCGGGAGGGGTGCAATATGGGTCATTTATTACGTACTCCGGCTTGATTGTGCACGCGAATTAATTCTGCTCCGCTGGGAATCGAGCTGCGCTTCTGACTCAACCAATGCTGCTATATTCAATAAATCCGTGTGGAGTCTCACGTATGAAGCACAACAGGATTATCCATTCCGGTCACAATTGCTGGCGAGTGGCTGATGCCACCAAAGTTTCCATACTGGTGGACGGAGAAGATTATTTCAGAGCGTTGCATGAAGTCATGCAGCGAGCGCGGCATGCAATCTATATTCTGGCCTGGGATATGGACAGCAGAGTACGCCTGTTACGTGAAGAGCAGCCCACTCAGCTACCGACCGAGCTGGGCGAGCTTATCAACACCCTGCTCAAACAGCGCCCTGGATTAGAGGTTTATATTCTTAACTGGGACTGGGCCATGCTTTATGCACTCGAACGTGAATGGATACCGATTTACTGGTCTGGTTGGAAAAAACAATCTCGATTGCATTATGAGCTGGATGCACACTGTCCGTTTGGCGGCTCACAACATCAGAAACTGGTCATTATCGATGACAAAATCGCTTTTTGTGGCGGAATCGATTTGGGTAAGCACCGCTGGGACAGTTCTGCTCACGCACCCAAGGATAGCAGGCGTATAGATCCCAATAACAAAGCCTACCCTCCGTTTCATGATATGCAAATGCTGGTCGAGGGAGAGGCTGCCAAAGCGCTTGCAGAGTTGGCACGGGCAAGATGGCTGCAGGCGACCGGGGAACAACTATCCGCTGCTCCAATTTCTGATGCGAATAATCTATGGCCGGAACATGTCGAAGCGTTATTCAGCCAGGTAAAGGTAGCGATTGCCCGAACGGTTCCCGCGTTTAACAATACGCCCGAAAAAAGGGAAGTGGAATCCCTGTACATTGACAGCATTTCCGCCGCGAAGCGGCTCATTTATATTGAGAACCAGTATTTCACAGCAGGAAAGATCGCAAAAATACTGGCTTCCCGGCTCACGGAGCCCGATGGTCCCGAAGTTGTCCTGGTGCAACCGCTTAGAACTGGGGGCTGGCTGGAACAGCACACCATGGATGTGCTGCGGTATCGTGTCACACAGAAACTGCGCGATGCTGATCAACACAACCGGTTACGTATCTGTTATCCGCGCCATCAAGCACTTGGCGAAGCGTACATTGGTTTGCATAGCAAACTAATGATAGTGGATGATGATTTCTTGAGGATAGGTTCAGCAAATTTGAGCAACCGCTCAATGGGGCTGGATAGTGAGTGCGACTTGGCAATTGAAGCTGATAATACTGCACAGCAAGAAGCGATTCGTGCCTTCCGGTCGCGTTTGCTAAGTGAGCATTTCGATCTCAGCGAAGGGGAGTTGAAAAGCGAATTGGCAAGACAGGGATCATTGTTGAAACTGATCGATACCCGGCAGAATTTTCCACGTACCTTGTCGATACTTGACTGCAAAGTTGAAGAACTTACAGAAGAAATACTGCCTGATTCCGATTACATCGATCCAGAACGGCCCACAGAAATGGATGCGCTAGCAGAAGAATTCATTCCTGTCGAAGAGTCGAAGTCTATTCGCAAACAATTAATTACTACCGTTATGGTATTGTCAACAGCGGTATTCACTGCAGGGCTATGGAAATGGAGTGTACTGGGTGATTGGATTGCCCTGCAGCGAGAAGTGATCGATGTCAGTCAGCCACTTTCACTCTTTGTGACCACTCTTGGATTTGCGCTTGCTGGTCTACTGGCGGTACCTGTTACATTATTGGTCATTTTAGTCGCTGTTTTTTTTGATTTCTGGCCCGGTATTTTTTATACAATAAGTGGCGCTTTGCTAAGCACGTTGATGGGTTATGCGGCCGGTTATTTTCTGGGCCGCAAAACAGTGACACAATTAGCGGGGCACCGGCTTAACCGTTTAAGTAGGCAGTTGATCAAGAATGGTCTGATGGCGGTCATTCGGGTACGGCTTGTTCCTGTTGCGCCATTTGCAATAATTAATCTGGTAGCAGGCGCAACCCATCTGTATTTGAAAAATCTCATCCTGGGCACGCTGCTGGGCATGTTGCCAGGAATCTTGATTATTTTTCTGTTTGTGGAATTATTGGTCAGTGCAATCGATAATCCGGAACCCGATGCGATAATAAGTTTTGTTATTTTTGTTGGCAGCATTGCACTGGTTCTGTTTATGCTGAAGAAGCGACTCGACAAAGATTTTTCTGACAACTCCCGATAAAGCTCGATAGTGCATGCAATTACCTGCCGTGCTGAATCTCGCGACTTACAATATCCATGCCTGTATTGGCATGGATGGTTATTTTAATCCACAACGCACATCAGCGGTATTGCGCGAGCTTGACGCCGATATTATCGCTTTGCAGGAAGTTGACCACCATATCGTCGCCAATCTCGATTTATTGGACTACCTTGCTGAAGCAAACGGATATCAACCGATTGCCGGACCGACACTGTTACGAGACACCCGGCATTATGGCAATGCAATCCTGACCCGCCTGCCTGCAAAAGAAATCAAACGCATCGATCTGAGTTTTCATCGCCACGAGCCTCGTGGAGCCATTCAGGCTCGGTTCCAGGTGGGTCAATTTACGCTGCAAGTGGTCGCCACGCACCTGGGGTTGCGACCCGCTGAACGTCGTCATCAAGTCAAACACCTGCTAAATATGATTTCTTCCCAGATGCCGGATATAGACGTACTGATGGGAGACCTGAATGAGTGGTTTCTCTGGGGAAGACCGCTACGCTGGCTACGCCGCCATTTTTCTCCACAACCAAATTTGCAAACTTATCCAGCCTGTTGGCCATGCCTGGCATTGGATAGAATTTGGATCGCGCCAGGACAATTTTCATGCAACTTGTCGGTACATGAAACGCCCCTGGCAAGAGTGGCTTCCGATCATCGACCGTTGGTTGCCAGCATCCGGCTGTAATTTTTTCAAACAGCCTATTTCCGTCTACACACTGGCAAAAATTCGGTATACGTTAATATCCGGAGTCTCAATGCACTGATAGGTCGCACACAAAAGCGTCGAAAATAAAGTGGTTTTAGAGGAAAGGAACTAATCTGGCTAAAATCAAGCCATAAACAGCGACGACGATAACATTCTTCTCAAGCAGACAATCCAGACACAACGGATTGCTGGCCGCAATGACAATAATCAAACCAGACGAAGGCATCTCGGCCAATACCGACGAGCCGAATGTTATCAAATTCGATATCCAACCCGATTCATCCATTGAATTGCTTGATTCGGGTTAGTTTTGCTCAGCAAATTGACCCAAATAGGCGATTGAATTCATTTTTGTGTTTTTTTATTTATATTTACTGGAGAATCATTTATGGCAGGTTATGTGGGCGATGTCGCCATTCCTTACGACCAGCATCTTGGTCCCGTACTTTTCCAACACTATGGCGCCGATATCGCACGGCGGGCTGCCGAGAGATCGCTCAGTGACGTACTCGAAGTCGCCGCAGGGACGGGTATCGTCACCCGGCAACTCCGCAATGCGCTGGCACAGGAGGCACAGCTGACTGCAATCGACATCAGCGACGATATGCTGAATGTCGCCCGTACAAAATTTGCACCACATGAGCAGGTCACGTTCCAGCTGGCGGATGCCACGGCGCTGCCTTTCGATGATGAGGCATTCGACGCGGTAGTCTGCCAGTTCGGAGTGATGTTCTTCGATAAGGAGACGGCATTCCGCGAAGTGCATCGATCACTCAGAAGCGGCGGACGGTATTTGTTCAGCGTTTGGGACTCGGAGCACTACAACCCGTTCGCGAGTTTGAGTTTCGAGGTACTCAAGCAATTTTTTCCGTCGGATACGCCCAGATTCCTGTTTGATCCGGTTGCCTGCCACGCAATCGATCCGCTCAAGGAGCAGCTGATTCGCTCCGGTTTTGGGCAAATCGCTATCTCGGTCCAGCAGCGGGAATACGATATTGAGGATGTGGCTGCATTCGCGCGGGCGTTGATTTTCAGTCCGCTTATCTTTGAAATAAACGAGCGTGGCGGCGACGTCACGCCCGAAGAAATCGCCGAAGCACTGACGCAGGCGCTGGTCAGAGAGTTTGGCTCGAATCCCACACGTTATCCGATGCAGGCCATATTGTTTGAGGCAGAAAAGCCCTGAAACCGGGCCAACCAGGCATGCTCAACGTTGCTTGGTTTGAGAACTGTTCGGTGCATAAAATGCACCCTTGTATATTAATAGTGAGCAGCAAACTTGCTCAACACTGTAAAGTAACAGCGTTTTCTGGGGAAGCCGTTGCACCCTGAGGTCTCGA
>NZ_FNOY01000110.1 GCF_900107165.1 Nitrosomonas halophila | reverse complement strand
GATTTCGAACCTTTCATGGCGCAGAAATCGCATTATATCATGCACTTGGCGCGCTACCTGAACCGGATGTCGCCCACAGATTCTGCTGACGAGCCCACTTTACAGACATCCGAATGAATGCATACCGTCCGATCAGAAATTGTCTTTTCAATCTGGAATCTTGCCCAAGTAAAGTATCCCGCCACAAAAAAGTGGCCATCTTTTTGCTTCACCACCTGGCTGCCCTGCGCACGCGCGCACGATCTGCTGCCAGCGTGATCGCCTTTTCCGCGCGCTTCAACGCTAACCGCGAGTGCTGTTTGGCCGCTTGCCGTAGGTCAGTGTCATTCTCCATGGCCAGCGCATGAAATGCTTTTTGCAGACGCACCGCAACTTCGACCAGCCCCGCACCATCCCGGGCTATCGCAGTAAAGGCATCATCAAACATGTCATGGACCGAAATCGTTGGCACGCTGACCCTGTCATATAGCGGTTCTTCAGCATCCTCGCCTCTAGTCTGTCCGCTCCAGTACACAAACAATCTTACCAACCTGCCAATCACATCGATTGCCGTACCAGGATCATTGACGGCAGGTGATAACGCACGACTTGCAATTTCAGACAAGACGATCAGTCCAAACCGCGGATCATCATTGAAAAGACGGGTACTGCCAAACTGGAAAGCTTCGACCACTTGCCTGTGATGCCTGTCGGCTGACGCGCCACTGCCGATACAGACATATGCCAATGCCAGGCTGGGCGTGACAAACGCACCTGGCAGAGCCATCACGACCACCCGCCCCTGTATCTGCTCAGCATAGGCCTGGAGCGCGGCAACACCCACCTGCTGCAGGTAACCCACCTCGGTCGCATAGACCGGCTCTCCCGCAATGGGCTGTGTAGCGACCGGCACGCCCCCCAGTAATGGCGCATTCCGTAGCCGCGTCAGTGCCTCCGCCGTCACCTGCTCGACCTTGTCAATGGTCGACCCCAAACGCCCCAAGCGCGCTATGCGGTCCACCCAGCGAACAAAAGTCACAATCACCAGCGCAAATACCAATGCCATCAGGAGAAAAAGGGCAAAAAGACCGTCTTCTTCGAAATAGTTGTTCTTCACTGCCGCCAGCGAGACAATGCTGAATATAAATGCACCAATGAAAGTTGAAAGCGCATTTTGTGATACATCGTCAGCGATCACCAGCGAAAAGCTGCGTGGCGTGGCAGTGCTGCTTGCCGAGGCATAGGCCGACACCATCGATGCCACTGCAAACGTGGCGATAACCAACATACTGGAAGCCATGATTGAAAGCAAAGCCGCGATCGTGTCCGCCTTGATGATGACAATATGCTGTACAAGCGGGATCGTATCCATGAGTCTGGCTGAAAATACCCCAAGGATAGACAACAGGCAAATCAAGAGGGGTTTTACCCACAACCGCTCACGAACCCTTGACAGCAAAAACCGCAACCGGTCTCTCGATAAGATCATGGCAAGACACACTCCTGGTTACAAGGCTAATTCAATAATCCCGGCTTTTTGCGATCAACCACCTGTACACACACTATAAAATCTCAGCTCGGCAGGCTTTAACGTACAGCTTTCAAGATAAAGACTGCAATACTGAATGTGCCTGCCGAGACGTATCATTACTCTGCTAAGCAGGCACACACAACCATTCAATCCTGGCTATTGTGCGAAAAAACATGCGGAACATTGCAAGAGCTAGGAGGCTGTCCGAGAATAGCGATCGTAGCGAGGACGAAGCTGGTTGAGCGGGATTTTTCGATCATTTAAGGCGAATAGTGGCTCTATTCAACGAAAAAGATCGAAAAATCCAGCCTGGCAGGTTCGTCCGCAGTAGATCACAGTCTCTCTTACGATTCTAGGACAGCCTCCTAGCTTTTCCGAAATTCAAACTCATCATCCAGTTGTTTCCAAGTATTGACCAGACCAGTGTAAGCGATTTCCGTTTGCTGAGCCATGGCAATGCCAAAAAACCCTTGGCGCCTTATTTCTGCTGCGCGGCGTTGTGATAAATGGCGGGCGTAATCCCATGCTTGGTTATCAAAGAAATCCACATAGCGTTCAGCAAACTTGCCCTCATGGTTCATTGAGAAACCGATTGCTGAAATGATGGGATGGCAATAGGGACCGGTCACAGCGGTATTCACTGGTACCGGCAATTGCGGCATATTGTGTGATCCACGCGCATCGCCACTGATAATCTGATTAACTGTAGCATAGGGCTCAATAATTTCTTCAGGCGCTGGAAAGATGCCCTGATTACGTATGATTGCGATCGGATCATCTTTACCGGTATATTTGCCGGCAATATTATGCAAGCGGGTAGCAGCTACCGAGACGACTTGTTCATGGGGCTTGTAACGAGAATGAATGGATTCAACCGCATAGCGATCGGGGTTTTGCAACAATGCCGCAACGTCCCAGGAACGTTCGGGAACATCAAGCCGTATGATACGGTCATCGGCCTCCCCTTTATGATCCATATCAATAATGGTAATTGTCCATCCCAAATGCATTTTAGGATTCAGCAGCAAACCACCATTATGCATGGGATCGGTGAAGGTCAAATACAAAGGTAGGTTGAACGCTCCTGGCGCACACTTATCGCCCGCAAATATCATGAAGGATTCCGCCGGGCGGTATTCTGATTTTGCATCAAGTTCAAATTCGATTTCGGCGACACCGGGCCCAGCCCCACGCACATTCCCCGATGGCGCATCAACCAGAAGATCCTGCCCCGCACCATAATTCCCCTGGGCTTCGGCCACCTTCGCAGCCGCCAGGAATGCTTCCCATGCAAAACCGACATGAATTTTCGCATTGTTGACGCCATGTCGGTGAGAAAAAATAATGGCGATATCATCACCCGTAAAGGTAACTGTGCCATCAATCAATAAGCCGGAATCAATATTCTTTTGCAATAGCATACCCACAGCATCTAGCATTTCCTCACTGGGCCGGGTATGTCCTCCGATACTCCCAACGTCGGCTTTGATCGCACTTAGGGTAATCTGCATGGTTACACCTCCATGTATTAGAAACAAATATTTTCTCTCACCAATCAAGAATGTACTGAAGATCATATTGGGTGTCAAACAAAGCGGGGCTGGCTCTCAAAGTGCCTGCTGACGGCCCAATGAGTGTCAAAATACGGATTTGGATACAAGACTATTGCGCCACATGCACAGATGGCAGTCGGGGTGCGATTTGAGTATATCAGGCGATCGTCATGGCATGGCTTTATCCTACTCGACCACAAGTTGGTTTGAGCAGGCTTGCGTGCACCGTTCTGCATCTGATTGTTTAACTGTACAATTTCCGTTACAAAGATACTTGTGCAAAAAAGTGGACACCCTGGATTCGTAACCCTTGGGATCAAATGCATGAAGATCAACATGTGCGGCACCAGCCACGATAGATAGCTCTTTAGGCGGATTGGCGGCGTCAAACAAGCGCTGCGTTTCCGACACGGGAGTATGCCGGTCTTCAGCACCAGACATGATCAATACTGGACTATGTAACGCAGGCAATGCGTCAATGGGACGAAGCTGGTCTGGCGAGATACCCCATCGAATAGGTAATTGCCAGAGAAAAAGCGGCGTCAGCAAGCGCCCAAACGACCCCAGCCGTTGCTGCATTCTATGATCAATTGCATTTTCAATAGTCGGATACATCGATTCCAACACCACGGCATGGGGGGCAGGTGATGCCTGCGAGAGCATGAATGCTGCCGCACCCAATGAAACGGCAATGACAGCGAAGGCCTCGTCGGGAAATAATTCAGCTAGATAATGCACAGCGGATCTGACACCATTGGCTTCATGATAGCCAACGGTAATGCGGTCTCCACTGCTTTCTCCATGCGCTGGAAGATCAATGAGCATCACCGAGTATCCGCTCTGGAACAGAAATATGGCGCGCCCAAGCATCTGGCGCCGGTCACTGCGCACACCATGCAACAGCAGAACAACTCCCATTCCAGGCGTACCGCGTGCGAGCCAGCCAGAAATATAACCAGCCGAAGCATCTACACTATCCGGAGGGATGCACAGGATAATTGATTCAGCAGGCAGGTCTGGCGGTGCCATGCCGACAGACCGCTGAGCAGATTGACTGAGCCTATCGCCAATAAAGATCGCCGACCCGGTCACAGCAAACACCGCTAAAATGGCAAAATATATTAAAATGCAGATCGGACGGGGCATACACAATCTCAATCTTCGCTACCATTAGTTCGATCACTCAGACCGCGTTGGCGAGATGGGCATCAATCAATGGTGCCACTTCCTTCGCATGGGCCATAGCGAGATTATGGTCACCACCGGACACAATATGCAGTTTAGCGTTCGGCAGCAAAGATGCGATCTCGCGCCCAACACCGACAGGACTGATCGGATCCGCATCCCCCCACAGAAGCAAGGTAGGTGCTTGAATCTTCGGCAGCAGGCAAGACAGGTCTTCATTATAATCAGCAAACCAGCGCGGAAACGAAGGATTGGCTGCGTACATAAGCGGGCGCCAGTTAAGTGCGCCAAAACGCTGCAAATCCATACCTCCAGAAGTCACCGCCAATACCAGATGGGTCACAAAACCAGGCTGCTCAAGGGTAGCCCGGATCGCCATAATGCAACCCATTGATTGCGCAATCAGCGCGCAAGGCCGATCGATCTCAGCCACAACCCGTTCGACCAAGTCATCCATAGAGTTGATATGAGGATCGGGCGTTATAGAACCGAAGCCCGGCCATTCCAAGTAGACATGATCTGCTTGAAGCTTCACTAAACAACCACCAGCTAAAGCTGGTGGGTTAGTGACAATGACTAAAGTCAGGATACGGGTCTTAAGACCCGTTTAGCTTTCGGTTCTGAAATTATCATCACCTTTAGGTTCAAAATGATGCTCCAAATAGTTTTGAATCATTTCTTCTGTCAGTTCTCCTGATGTTACACAAAAGTATCCTCGCGCCCAAAAATGGCGCCCCCAGTAGCGTTTTTTTAAGTC
>NZ_FNOY01000112.1 GCF_900107165.1 Nitrosomonas halophila | reverse complement strand
TCAATGAAACCTTGGCAAAGTCGTTTCGCTGGACTTATATTGGCAAACCTTTGCTCGTATAGGTTATCGGATATATTTCGGATGCTGGGTACTAGTCTTTCGCATGATCTTGTAATCTATGGGTGGGGGCTTTGGGAGCAAGATCTCTACATTCTTAACCGCATATCTTTATCCGGTATTCGGCGAGTGGCAATTTCGGTATATGGCAATGATCAGGCATACTGCTATAGAGCTTATGAAATTCTTCGACAGGCTTTAGGGGCGGGAGTCCATATAGACTTTTTTTACAGTGATAGTCCAGGGTGTTGGAATAATGCCGCTTAACAATCGCAGGCACAGCGACGGCTTTTTCGTTACGGCTGCGCCTTCACTACAAAGCCGCGAGTGCTGCGGGCGTTATATTTCTGGAGGTCCCGGTTGAGTTCGGTGAATCATCATTACATTCCGCAGCTCTACTTGAGAGGGTTTACCTCCTCAGATGGGAGGCTGCAAGTCTTCGACAAATATCTGCGCAAATTTAAGAAGGACAAACAAACACCCAAAACAGTCCTCTACGAGAAGCATCGCAATACTATAGAATTCAAAGGTAGACCCAGTGATCAAGTTGAGAAGCTCTACAGCACGATTGAGACCAGTTTCGGGGATTTCTTCCATCATATAAGAAAAGGCATTTCTCACGAGGAATTGATCTCAAAGCAGGGTTTGTATTTACTTAAACTATTTGTGGCATTCCAGTTTTGGAGAATGCCGCTTACGGATAGATTTTCTGAGACATATATTAATAATTTGGACCTAAATAAATTCGGAGATAAAATAACATTCGGTGGCGTTTCGCTGGGTGAAATTGAAAAGCTTAGGGAGTTGTTAAAAAATAATGAGGGATTCCGCCACTATTTCCGTAGTTTTTTTCTTCCACTCTTGACGTTTGATTTGCGGATTCATGACACGGATTTTGACTGTTGGTGTCTTCATGCTGTGTCTGATGAGCATAATGGTTGGGGAAATTTTCTAACAGGCGACAACCCAATTATTATTGAAAATATTTCTGAGGTGTTTTCCTTTAGATCCAAATTTTTTATGCCATTATCCAAGAATCAGCTGATCAGTTATTCGCCAACTGCTAATAACAAAACTGATTTTCCAGCTATTATCAGCACTAAGCTAACGATGGTTATGAACTCGCAATGCCAAAAGTATCTTGTTGGAGAGAATAGGAAATACATGGAGAAAATGCTTAAATTACAGGATGATGTGTATGGTGAGAATGGGGTCGCGAAACTCCGTGAAGAGTTGTTCGAGCAAATATAACAATTTGCTGTTGTCGGACAATTTCTCCACCGCTGCGCGGTTTCAAAATTGCCGCAAAACTCCGCGTAAATCATGACTGTACCCGTTTACATGCTGCTCATTAACATATAAACGAAGCGTACCCAGTATCAGCTATACCCAGACAGCACTTTATTCCATCCCGGCTTAAGACCACCCTCTCAGACACACCACCCGTTGGTTAAACCGCACCCTCACGATAAAAGGGGACGCTACCCTTTTGCTATCGATAAAAGGGGACGCTACCCTTTTGCTATTATTCCATTCGAGTCGCCGCACAGCCCAGCCCGCTGCCAAACAGTGAGCACCGATTTCTGACATGATGAAACCCACAGGGGCGGAGTAAAATAGACTGATTTTACTCCGCCTCTTTTGTTTTTATTTATCCGCTATCGAATATGATGCTGACGCCGGGCTTTGTTGCGCAGGGTGTGGCCCCATTTCGGTTCATGAATTGGCATAGATTGGTGTGGCTATGTGCGAGTGGGCGCTTGGATCAGCTTGAGGTGCTTTTTCTGTGTTTAATCATCTGTGTTTCGTACTCCACCCCATGTTTATGTAAATAATCACGTATCAGTTGCCGCACTACTTGCGAAGGGGTCAGGTCTTGTAAAGCGCATAGCTGCTCAAAGGCCAGTTTCTTTTCTGGATCTATGAGTAGAGTGAGGCGAGCAGTCTTCTTTTCCACTAATATTCTCCTTTAACATTAACATCTAATGTTAATGTTATCTCTTCCTTATCGCAATACCTTGGCATTGCTCCTTGCGTGATATAACGCGCCTCGTTATTGCATTAAATTATAACTAAATGTTAATATTGTTAACATAATTTTCACTTCCTGAGCCAAATGCTCTGCTCGACTCTGCAATGGTAAGGGCGCTTGCAACGAGGGCTATCGTATGTCTCACCAAAGGTTTTTAATTAATCTGCCCGGCATTTCCACAGGTCTGCGCGCCGCGTGGCGGGAGGGTTACGGACTCACTGATTTGCGCAAGGATGTGATGGCTGGTCTTACTATCGGTACTGTGGCCGTGCCACTGTCGATGGCGTTGGCGATCGCCACAGGCGTTCCGCCTCAGCATGGTCTCTACACAGCGATTGTGGCTGGAGCCATTACCGCGTTAACCGGTGGTGCCCGCTTCAATGTCTCGGGTCCGACAGCAGCGTTCGTCGTCATTCTTTTCCCCATTGTCCAACAGTACGGTCTGGGCGGTTTGCTTATCGCATCGATGATGGCGGGCACCATCTTAGTGATTTTAGGGGTAGCCCGCATGGGCCGTCTTATTCAGTTTGTTCCATACCCGGTAGTGCTTGGCTTTACGGCCGGTATCGCGGTCGTCATTGCAGTGTTACAGATTCCTGATTTTCTTGGATTAGAGACGGGAAAGCTTGGTGAACACTTTGTCGATAATGTGTCAGTTATCGCCACCTCACTGCCCACCTTCAACCCACTTGAACTGAGCGTGGGCGCATTCACATTGATCGTCATGCTTTTGTGGCCACGTCTTCATATACCGATTCCTGCTCCCCTTGTTGGTTTGGTTGTTGGAGCGTTTGTCGCTTATGGCGTTAATCAATGGCTGGGCGGCCAAGAGGCAGGCGTTGCGGTGGAAACGATTGCGTCACGTTTTGTCTGGGACGTGAATGGGGTGGTAGGAAGTGGGATCCCGCCTATTCCGCCATCGTTTATGGCACCTTGGCTATTGCCGGGACCCGATGGCGAGCCACTGAAGCTAAACTTTGAATTGATACGGGCACTTTTGGGTCCAGCTTTTGCGATTGCTATGCTTGGTGCCATAGAGTCGCTGTTATGCGCAGTGGTGGCAGACGGTTTGACGAAGACCAAGCATGACCCCAATGCGGAGCTAATCGGCCAGGGGTTGGGAAATATTGTTGCCCCTCTTTTTGGTGGAATCACGGCCACTGCTGCTATTGCTCGAACTGCAACCAATATCCGCAGTGGCGCACGCTCACCGATTTCTGCCGTCATTCATGCGCTTGTTGTCTTGCTTGCGGTGGTCGCACTCGCTGGACTACTTGGTTGGGTTCCGATGGCAGCTCTCGCCGCTCTCCTTTTTATTGTGGCTTGGAATATGAGTGAGGCAAGACATTTCCTGAATACCCTGCGTTCAGCCCCGCCCGAGGATGTGGCCATCCTCGTTATATGCTTTGGCCTCACTGTAATTTTCGATATGGTCCTGGCGGTAGCCGTTGGGGTTGGGCTGGCCGCTGCGTTGTTTATCAGGCGAATGTCATTGCTGACTCAAACGGCCCAGGTTGAAATTGACAATTTTCCTGCGATCAAAGGACTTCCTGCTGAGGTGGCAGTTTATGACATCAATGGCCCGCTGTTTTTCGGGGCTGTGGGAAAAGCACTTACATCACTGCACTTGGTGGATCCTAAAGTTAAAACGGTCATTGTCGATATGCGCGATGTGCCAAGCATAGATGGCACGGCCATTGTGGATCTTCAATCGCTGATTATTGAAATGAAGCATAAGGGAGTCCGACTGATTTTAGTCGGTGTGCAGACGCGGATCATAGTTAAGCTGCGCCGTGCTGGCGTGCGCAAAGTGGCTGGGTCATTGACGCACTGCCGAAATTTAGAACAAGCAAGAACAGTGGCCTTGCGTTGGCAGAAAGAACAACCCGAATAGTTCTAATCTTGGCGCTCAGCTCACTGTCTTATTTATAGTGAACCCCGGCATGCGCGCCAATTTCTGACATGATGAAAACCACAGGGGCGGAGTAAAATAGACTGATTTTACTCTGCCTCTTTTGTTTTTATTTAGAGCTTGCTCAGAAAGTATAAGTAACTGATTCTATATTGGAATTACCTCTATTCTGATAAAATAGTGCACGTAAATAAGACAAATAACCCCAAAAACCGTGCACGATGATCCGCTACCAGAACCAGCGCACACGACGGGGTCAGGTCCATAGAAGTGAGTCTGGTATTTTGAACTTAAAACGTCAACAGACCCTGAAGTCAAACATGAAAAAGGGTACGAATAACGTGCTGAGCGGCATCGGGAGTGTGATGGATACCATGCCCACAGACGGGCTAAACAAGGCAATTGCGCGTCAACAAGCAAGCAAGAAATGACGTCGCCTCCCATTTTGGCCGCGTAGGCAGGGAATTAAGAGATGCATGCGGCAGATTCGAGAGCGATGCCAAAGTCACAATCACCAAAAAATAGCCGAAACACCCCCATTCGTAACCACAACGGAAATAATCCAGCATCAGTTTCCGCTGAAATTCAGGCATCTACATTTTCCGGCCCAATGCCACACCCGGCAATATTCGCAGAGTATGAAAAAAATCGTGCCAGGTTCTGCTGAGAGAATACTGGTTATGGCTGAGCAGAGCATGAAACACCAGCATGAATATGATCATGCCTCATCATGTTCTCCCGCCTTGTTTTTGTGTGGCCCCCCTGTGTCAGAATAGTTGTCGTGTCTAATTTTTAATTAATATTCGGGGGCGATAAGGAATAAACAATGACACGATATTCAAAAGAACGCAAA
>NZ_FNOY01000111.1 GCF_900107165.1 Nitrosomonas halophila | reverse complement strand
TTCTGCTTCCGAGGCGCTTTCCCTGCTCTTCGCTGGGAAACTGCCTGATTTTATGTTGCAGAATGACTGAGAGAAAGAATACGCTGAATAGTTACGAATTATTATCATTCCAGTCTCCCGGCGATTGAAAGTGGGGTCACGCCATCTTGCCGGTAGCTTTCCCTATCCTATCAAGTGGCGATCACCACGCGGTTGCGGCCAGCCCGCTTGGCTTGATACATGGCAGCATCAGCCCGTTCCAGCAAGGCTTCCATCGTTTCATCCTGTCTCAGCATTGCCACGCCCAGGCTGATGGTAATGCTGATATTCAACGCCTTGACATGGATGGGACCACCCGCGATTTCCGCACGGATGCGCTCGCCGATAATGCCTGCCATTTCGATATCCGTATTTTTCAGAATCACGGTGAACTCCTCTCCGCCAAAGCGTCCGACGATATCGAAATCACGTACCGCAGCCTGAATGCGTTCGGCCGTATGACGCAGCACCAAATCACCCACCAGGTGGCCATGAGTATCGTTAATGCTTTTGAAAAAATCCAGGTCGGCCATGATGAGACTCAGCGGTTGCCTGCGCGCTTGGGCCAGGTCGATCTGCTGCGCCAGTATTTCCACCAGCTTGCTATAGCTCACCAGACCGGTTAACTGATCCACTGATGTGCGCCAGCGCAGATGCGAAACCTCTCCGCGCAGTGCCTGCAAGGATTTACGGAGTGCATCGATTTCCGGCAAGTGGTAGCCCTCTGCGACCAGATAGAGATCCAGTGCACCGATTCTCAGTGCACAATCAGTCAATTTATGCGCATCCGACGTAGTCACGCCACTGACTGCGATGCGTTCAACCACGTTGCGCTGGATCAGACTGTGCTGCAACAGCAGCAGATTCAGCGGCATGCCGGCGCGGGCACAGGCAGCGAAAAAAGTCAGCCGCCGAACGAGATAGCCAGGCGAATCGAAATTCTGCCCGAAGCTTCGCAGCAAATCGATCCAGCCTTGCCGCAAAGTGTGCCCGCGATCCACCTGCTTGATTGACAAAAAATCTTGATCTTCTGCCAATGCGGCCAGGCAATTATCCACCAGTGCTTCGGCATGCGCATTCAAAAAGCCGGAACGCAGCTGGCACGCCAGCCGGCCATGTTCAGCATTCAGTCCGGCTGCGCGCACAATCTGCAGAAAACGTGCGGCATCGGAATCAGTCGGCGCAATGTCATGCATGGCAACACCCTCTCTGTCAAAGTTCAGGCCGAACCCGGGCAGAAGCGGCGGCTGTCGCTGCTACACGCCATCTCCTCCACTCATCCGCCTGTCAACGCCTAGGAGGCTGTCCGAGAACCACTATTCGCCTCAAATGATCGAAAAATCCCGCTCAGCCAGCTTCGCCCTCGCTACGATCGCTATTCTCGGACAGCCTCCTAGACATGCTGCTGCAGCACCCAGTCATGCAGTGCGACGTAGTCGGTCTTGCCGGTGCCAAGCACTGGCAATTGGTCGATATGTAAAATATTTTTGGGAATGCCCAGCGCTTCCATGCCCTCTTGCTTGAAAAAAGCGATGATCGCATCCCGGTCTGCCTCAGGGTGAGTCGTCACCAGCAGGATCTGCTCGCTTTTCTTGTCATCGGGCAGCTGAACCGCTGCGTGCGCATACGCCGGCCATAACCGGCCGATGGCTTCTTCCACCGCCGTCAACGACACCATCTCCCCACCGATTTTAGCAAAACGCTTTACGCGGCCCTGAATAAAAAGATAGCCCTCATCGTTGATTTCAACGATATCTCCGGTGTCATACCAGCCATCGGCTGGCGGCACAATCGTGCCAGGCGCCTCGGCCAGATAATACCCCTGCATGATATTGGGGCCGGAAACCAGCAATTTACCGCCGTACTCGATCCCCGGCACAGCTTCCAGCCTATACCGGATACCGGGCAACAGGCGGCCGACTGAGCCCGGCTGGTTGTGCATGGGGGTATTCAGGCTAAGGATAGGTGAAGTTTCGGTGGCACCATAACCTTCAAAAATACGCACACCAAAACTCTCCGACCAGAGCCGGCGCGTGCTCTCGCGCAGTTTTTCGGCGCCCGCGAACACATAGCGAACGCTGTAGAAATCATACGCATGGGCATAACGCGCATAACCGGCGAGAAAAGTATCGGTGCCGAACAACAGGGTGGCATTGGTGTCGTAGACCAGTTCCGGAATGACCCGATAATGTAGCGGTGAAGGATAAAGAAAGATCCTGATACCGGACAATACGGGCAGCAGCGTACCGCCTGTCAGCCCGAAGGAATGGAAAATTGGCAAGGCATTGAACACGATATCGGTCGGGCCGAAATCAATCCGGGATGAAGCCTGGAAGCGGTTTGCCTGCAGGTTGGTGTGGCTCAGCACCACGCCCTTGGGCACGCCTTCGGAACCGGAAGTAAACAACACAACCGCCGGTGCGTCCGGGTCGCGCTTGGAAGCAGTCAGGCGATAACAGAGGCCCGGCAGCATCCCGGCCAGCAGCCCCGCCAGCTTATGCCACCAATGGATCTGATCGCGGACATCCTCCAGATAAACCAGTCTCACACCCTGCGCCCGCAGGCTCTCGACCAGATGTGCCAGCTTGGCGGTTTCAACGAACCGGCGGGAAGTGATAACAGTCTGAATTTGAGCGCTCTGACAAGCGGCCGCCAGCTGCTTGGGGCTGGTGGAAAAATTGAGCATGGCCGGTATGCGCCCAAATGCATGCAGAGCAAAGAAACTGATCAGGCTGCCGACCATATTGGGCAGCATGATTCCGGTATTCGCCTGGACCCGGGTGTATCTGCGCAACACGCCCCCCAGCATGAAACTACGGGCGATCAACTGGAAATAGGTCAGGGGCTTGCGTTCCACATCCTCGGCGATGACATGATCCCGGCCATGTACAACCTTGGCATCGAGCAGCGACTGAAACAAGGTCTGCCGCAAATCGTTGCTTTGAAACAAGGTGTTAGTCATGATGTCATACAGCTTGAGACCGGCCAGGCGCCGCCGCCGCTTGCCACGGACCGAGTCCGGCAGCTCAAGCGTTTCCGGCGGCATGATATTGACCATGATTCTGGGAAACCAGCGTATCCGCACCTTGCCCTTCAATCGCGAGAACGGGGTGTATTGCGGGCCCGAGAGGCTGATCGGCAACAGTTGCGCACCCGATTTGTCGGCGATCAACGCCGGGCCTTCGTAGACTTTCATGAGCGACCCGGTCATGGTCAGCCGGCCCTCGGGAAAGATCACCACCTTGTCTCCTTGTTTGACACGCTCGATCAACAGACGGGTCGACAACGGATTGCCCGGGTCGATCGCGACGGTGTCGGTCAGGAACAGAAAGGGCCGGACCCACCATTGGCGGGCAATATCGGCGTTGATGGCAAAGCACAAACGTTCGGGCAGGCACACGCTCAACAAGGCGGCATCCAGAAACGACAGATGGTTGGCCACGATAAGTACATTTTCACCGGCCTGTCGGTAGTGCGCCCCGCCCCTGACTTCCAAGCGGTAGAATACGCGCAATCCCCATTGCAGAATGGATTTCACCAGCGCATAGGGCAACAGGCTCGCGATATAAACGGCAACCAAGCCATTCAGCAAGGCGATCGCGAGAAACACTTCGGGAACGGTAAAGTCCAGGGCGAGCAGCACGCTGATGGCGAGCGCGAAAACCACCATAAACAAGGCGTTCATGATGTTGTTCGCGGCGACCGCCCGGGAACGATGCGACGCCTCGGCGTGACGCTGCACCATGGCGTACAACGGCACGATATACAACCCGCCGCTGATCGAGATGGCAAGCAGATCAAGCACTATTCGCCAGTGCGCCAACGATTCCAGAAAAGCTGCGGCACCGATCAGGCTCTGGCCCGGGGCGGACATAACGCCGCCACTGGCAAAATACAGATCAATCGTGAAAACCGTCATCCCCAGGATACCCAGCGGCACATAGGTGGCCGCGACTTGGCCCTTGAGCAGCTTGTCGCACAGCAATGCGCCTATCCCGATGCCAATCGAAAAGGTGGTCAAAAACAACGTGACAACCTGCTCATTGCCGCCCACGACTGCCTTGGCGAATGTCGGAAATTGCGACAGCAATGTGGCACCAAACAGCCAGAACCAGGATATGCCCAGGATCGCCCGAAAAACCGTGGTGTTCTGGCGAATCTGGCCGATGATCACCCGCGTTTCTTTAAGCACATCGTAACCGACGATCATGCCAGGCTCGGCTGGCTCGGTGGCGGGAATGAATAAACTGCACAACCAGCCCGCCAGAGCGGTCACGATGACCATGGTGGAGACGATCATACCGCCTTGCTCGGTCACGATGAGCAGCCCGCCGGCAATCGTCCCCAGCAGGATGGCGATGAAAGTGCCGGCGCCAACCAGCGCGTTCCCGCCGATCAGTTCATGCGCATGCAGCTGATCGGGCAGGATCGCGTATTTGAGCGGCCCGAAGAACGCCGATTGCGCCCCCATCAGAAACAGGACAGCGAGCAAGAATGACACGCTGCCCAGGTAAAAACCGATTGCCGCACACCCCATCAGCACGATCTCGGCAAACTTGATATAGCGGATCAGGCGCGCCTTGTCCCATTTATCCGCCAACTGACCGGCAGTGGCGGAAAACAGGAAAAACGGCAAACTAAACAACCACCAGCTAAAGCTGGTGGGTTAGTGACAATGACTAAAGTCAGGATACGGGTCTTAAGACCCGTTTAGCTTTCGGTTCTGAAATTATCATCACCTTTAGGTTCAAAATGATGCTCCAAATAGTTTTGAATCATTTCTTCTGTCAGTTCTCCTGATGTTACACAAAAGTATCCTCGCGCCCAAAAATGGCGCCCCCAGTAGCGTTTTTTTAAGTC
>NZ_FNOY01000113.1 GCF_900107165.1 Nitrosomonas halophila | reverse complement strand
TTTTTCTTCGCCTTGAGCCTTGCCTTTCTTCATGAAGAAAAAGCCTGCCGCGGCAGCAACAGCCAGTGCACCCAGGATGAGTGGCAGGTTGGATTTGCCGCCTGTACCGACCGCGAATGGGAAGCGTGATACATATTCTGTATCATTATCACGGACTGTCACCAAGCCTACGAAGCTGCCTTCCGCTGGGAAGTTATATTCAAATGTCACCGAGCCGCTCGGATAAACCTTGGGCGGAATGTGGAATATCGTGATTTCATCCAGATTTTCCTCTGAGCCCGTGTCACGAATTATCCGTACTTCTGTTGTCATCGGTCGCAAGGCTTCATCGATGTAATCCAGCGCCACGATTGTTCGGCCAACATTCGGGATATCTTCACAGAACTCCTGCTCCTGCGTGCTTTCAGGCTGATACCCAGTAAAATGCATGGTGTAGGGGCCGACTGTCAGCTTGCACATGTCATCGGCCAGGGACAGCCCGCCATGGGCATGCACTTGCAGCGAGCAGGCCATCCCCAACACTAACGCCCCTATCCATTTACTACTGGATCTCATCCACTCCCTTATCATTATCAGTTACTCCTTACCAGTTTAAAATCTCTTATTATATAACTATTTATATTATTCTTATGCGCGTTTTAGCTATGTGCGACGAGAACCAAACCATCCGCGCAAGCGCCCGGATTGTATGAGTTTATAGATCAGCCAGGATAATAGCAGCAACGCGATGACTGGACCTGTCCAGGCACGCGCGATTTTGCCATAGTCAACCATTTCCACACGCAGCCGATAGTGATAATTCAGGGGTGGAATACCTTCGGCTGTCACCACAACGGAATAAAGCCCTTTATCCAGTGTGCCTATGCCACTGATCACACCATCAGGGTAATAATCGGCATTGATCTGGGTGACGGTTGCGCTTTCGCCCGCGTCTTCCCGCATAACTTTCATGCTCACGGGCATGTTCCGCAGCGCCTGGTCGACCAGGTCGATGACCAGATAGGTGTCGCCGGCCACCGGAATGTCTGTGCAGTAGTGGCCTGCCTGGTCAAATTGCGGCTGGTATGCACTCAAATGCACCATGTTTTCTCCTACCTGGCGCACACAAGTGTCTTCTTCCAGTGAGACTCTGCCATGCCCAAGGGCTGTGCCTGCATAGGCGCCTAAAACAAGAACGCAGGCCGCAATAGCTGATTTTATCGATTGTCTTACCACGACTAACCCTCCTGTTTCTCTCTCAACAAGGAATCTCTGTCTTGCCTTGTCGTCAAGACTTTGCTTTTTATGCTCATCATTCCCTTCTTTTCTCCAAGGTCAAATTGAATATAAATTCGACATGCCATAAGGGTCTTTGTTCCGATTTTCCATAAAAAAACCGGTACACCTCTGCCTTCCGACAGCGGTGTACCGGTATCTGCCTGGTTTACGACTCTAGTACAGCTTAGAGTTTAGTAAATACCGGAATAACCGCACCAGCAATACTGTTGATGTGGCGATTTCCTTCTTCATCCCAAGACATCAGCAGGCCACCAAAGCGGCTTTCCGGGTCACCCAGCAACGCCATCAAGCGTTGGATTTCCCACAATGCATCTTTGGCTTCCATTTTGATTTCTTTGGTTTCACCAGGTTGGATTGCAGATTCGTCATCAAACGTCAGGCCAACGGCTACCAATTCGCGTGGGTAGCTTGGATCCAGATGTTTGCGGCCAACAGAGTTGACGAAACGGATACCTGCGGTGGTGAATTCACCGAAGTTTACCGGTGCGTCGCCGTTGTTGGTGACTTCCATGGTGACACGCAGTGCACGACCAGGTACGTCATAGTTGGCGTAGGTCACACGAATCGCGACTGGATTCGGTGCTACCGGCAATGGTGCAACTTTGGATTCACCAGCCTGGATGGGCACGGTGTAGGGATGTTTGTTTTCCGTGTAACGGTAGCCACCCCATACCAAAGCAAGCGTCAGGATTGCCATGACCATGGTGATTTTCTTGTCCATCGGATCACGCAACAGATCATCACCGTATGCCAGCAATACCCGGCTGCGTGGCAGGAACATCGGACGGGCAACAAAGATGCCAATCCAGAAGACGCCAATCGAGAACCACAGAATGTGCCAGAACAAGGCGTTCGACAAGTTGAAGGTTTCCGAGTCGATGGTTTCACCAGTCAGCAGTTTGAGCGGGTTGGTGAAGTCATCCCAGCTTCCCGTGATGTTCATCCAGGCGCCTGGTCCAGCAATCGGGCCTGCGTCTTTGACGTTCAACATGGCGTGCATGTGATGGCGGCCAGGAATACGGGCTCTCAGGTTGGTTTCAAATTCATAGTCACGGCCGATTTGCAGGGGACCTGAAATAAACCAGGGGTGACCATTGATTTTGGTGCTGAGACGCACGAATACCGGGCTGGGGCTACCTACGTTGAAGAAGGCGCGATCTGGCTTGGCAGCTGCGCGCGGCCAGTCTTCAGCCAAGTGGAACTTGCCGGAGATTTTGGCATGTTCGTTGACTTTGGTGACTTCCGGGCCCCATTTCAGATCGTACCATTGGACGGTACGCATCCGAAGGAAGGGTTCCTGGGAGCGTTCACCATGTGCCGCGACCGTGGATACATCCAATGTTACTGTCATGGCCAGGGCCGCCGCCGCGTAGGCAACGCCATAAAGGCCCATTACACTGCGCTTGTAAAGGTTTTTGATATCCATTTACTTGATCCCCTCTGGAAAGCCTTCTTCTCCGAATGCCGTAACGTCTTCTCTGTGAACGATACGTCCTCTTTTACCTTTGACATAGAAAAATGCCGTGCAAAAGACTTTTCCTAGATACCACCAAACCGTGAACATCAGCATGGATACGAATGCTGCAAAGAATGCAGCAATAACCGTGGTGTGTCCACCGAAGGTACGCAGCGAGCCTTGTTCGATCAGACGGGTGTATTCCGGGGTACCAGTACGAACGTACAGGTGGCCCATGTAGTCAGCCATCGACAACAGGGTGCCTTCTACTACGATTGGCAGGTGGGTCGGTCCAAAAATCGCCCAGTTGCCAGGGTAGAACAGCAAGCCAAAGAAGCCGCCGCCTACCAGTGCTGTGATCAGCCAGTTACGGGTCAGGTACAGCGTGAAGTCCAGCATCAACGCGCCCGGCAGCATGATGCCAGGGGTAACGAAGTTGATGGGATAGTGTGACCACCAGTAGAAGCCCCAGTAACGGGTCAGCCACTCACCGATCAACAGGCTGATGACGCACAGTGTCGCACCAAACGGTTGACGATAGTTTACCCACAGGTAGTACATGATTGCCGCACAGTAGGTAATCCCAACGATGGGGGTTACCACTGGCCACCATTGACGGTCTTTCCAGTCAAGCCAGAAATCCCAGTCACCTGCCAACAGCATGAAATGCATGTGGTAAGTACCTACCAGCAGTATTACCAGAATCGGAAAATATACCGCATCAATCATGCGTGACATGTGGATCGCTTCCGGCGGCATTTTGGCCGCTTTCAGGATCTCTTCGGTTCTAAACATACTCACATTGCCCTCCCTTTCGTAGCTTGTGATAGTAAATGTAACATGACGATTCCTCTATCTTTTTGAGTAAGGTACCGCATTGGCGACCAGCTGATTTCAAATCCCTAGAAATCAACTGGTCTGTTTCCTCTTCTCTCCGCCCAGACCGGTAGATGCTACCGGCCCAGGCGAATCACGACCAGATTAGGCTACGATCCGGTTGTTGAGGATTTCTTTGCTTTGGTTATTCCAGATTACGTCAGTAAGGTTGGAATAACGGGTAACGATCTGAGCAGCAATGCCACCTTGGAACAGGCCGGCCCAACCCAGAATCACAAAGCCCCAGTGCAAGGGTGCGCTAAACAGTTCTTCCATGAACCAGAAAGCGTGTCCCCATTCGTTCAGGCCAACGTTAGGCAGAATCATCAACGGTCCTGCAATGGCCATCACCAGCGGGAAGGAAATACCACGGCTGTACAGCGGCAGGCGGGTCATTGCATACAGATAAGCCGCAATACCGCAAACGATGTACATCGGGAATGATCCGTAGAACACTACCACGTGGCTAGGCGTGAAGCTGGTGTCACGAATAATCACTTGGTGCCAGGATGCATCTTGCTCGGTGAAGAAGCTGCCACCCCAGTAAACACCAAAGATGTAGACGCCAATCCACATCAACCAGTAGAAGTAGCGTTTGATTTCGAGCTTGGGATCAAGGTTGTCCAGTTGCTCTTTGGTATCACGCGTTTTCCAGATCCAGCCCCAGGTTACCAACGCAAACAAAGGCATGATCGTCATGTGGACGCGCCATAAACCCATCCAGATACGGTCAAATTCAGGTTCCATGGAGTCCATGCCGTGCGAGTAAGCAAAGGTCCGTTGGTACCAAACCCAGAAAATCGCTACCAGCAGCATGGTCGTCATCCCAAATTTGTACCATTTGGAATCGTACCACAACGACATGTCATAGCCTCTTTCCGAGGTCGACGATGCGCTGCTCGTTCCCATCGTAGTTGCCATCTCTATTCCTCCTGTTCACTACATTTTTGTTAGAAACAGTAATGAAATACTC
>NZ_FNOY01000117.1 GCF_900107165.1 Nitrosomonas halophila | reverse complement strand
TTTGCGTTCTTTTGAATATCGTGTCATTGTTTATTCCTTATCGCCCCCGAATATTAATTAAAAATTAGACACGACAACTATTCTGACACAGGGGGGTAGATGCATCACGAATATTGGGAAAGCTTAGTAGCGATTGATGTTGCTCGTTCTCGTCTGTAGGTAATGCAAAGGGCGAGTCGGGGCCGACAAAAATGATCAAGTCTGCGTATTCTTCAAGGCGCTTGGCAATACTTCTATACACTTCAGATTTTGCTTGAGAGAAATAGGATATTGTTCCGATGATAGCAATTTTTCTTGGCGCAGCTGCTTGCTTAAGGAATTCCAGCGGCGCTTGTAATGACCAAAGTGGTGCTTTCATATCATCACGAATAAACACAACGCCTTTATCATCAGTGACAATTTGCATTCTTCCCTCGGGAGGCGTCGCTCGTCCCAGAATAGGAATAGCATCACTCAATGGAATGCCGGCGGCTATAGAAACACCCAAAGCAGCCAATACTGATAGTGCCAGATGCGTGCCATGCAGCTGAGTTAATACCTCGTATTCCTGGCCTTGAAACGTTATCATCAGCTTCAAGGGTTCGGGCCAGCAGGAAGTGGCAGAAAGTAGTCGAATAGTGGCGCCTTCGGCAGTGCCCACCCATATGACATGGCAGGGGGCGCGCTCGCCGATTGCTTTCACACGCGGGTCGTCGATGTTTAAGACAGCAGTCCCATCACGAGGCAAACCGGTAATAAGCTTGCCTTTTTCCGCAGCGATGCCTTCAATTCCAGCTCCTCTAAACGCTTGATAATGATCGTCTCCAATGACTGTCAATACACCAATTTTTGGTTTGAATAATCGGACGGGAAGATCTAACGCATGCGGCTTAGATGCCGAAATTTCCAGAACACAAAAGCTGTCTTGTCGCTCTATTCTCAATATAGTTTCTGCAACAGCCATTGCTATATTCAATGATTTTAGCGTGCCAGATACTTGATGAAAATTAGAAAGCAGAAGCTGAACCAAGTCTTTAGTGCTGGTTTTGCCAGCACTGCCGGTAATTCCGATGAGACATACATGAGCAAGCCGTTTTCGGTGTATCCATGCTTGAAAAAACGTGTGGGCGACTTTGACCCTGTAGCGAAGTGTTTCACACCAAGCATTTAATTTGATACTCCGCACTCTTGTTATCTCCTGATTATTGTTCTGGTTTACTAAGCCGAAGACTCTTGCAGGCAATTTCGATCACTTGCTCGATTGAACTTGAAATTTTTGTCATTTCATCCGGCGCGAGTCGTGCCAGCACGATTTCTCTGGCTTTTCTTCGATCCTCGGGCCGCCTGACGCCGACACGTATACGGCGAACAGCATCAGTACCCAGTGCCATAACCACCGAACGCACTCCCCGATGGCCGGCATCGCCACCATCATGCTTAAGCCTGACCTTGCCGAGCTCGAGATCCATGTCATCATGAATGATGATGCAGTGCGCGGCGGTACAGCCATTATTTGCTAGGTACTGCCTTAGCACCGGACCAATGAGGTTCATATTCGCAGCTGGCTTAAACAACTTGACAGCATTGCCATCGATGTTGACCAGACTGACCAGACCTTCCTCGGTGGATTGCCAGTGGCCATTGAAACGCTCGGCGATCCGGTCAAGTACCTGATAGCCAGCATTGTGGGGTGTGGCTTCAAACTCTTTGCCAGGATTGCCGAGTCCAACTATTACAGGTGTTGAAGTATCAGGAGTTGAGGAGTTTGTTGGGGTAGACGCTATGGTTTTGTCTTGTGCCAGAGCTGGTTCAATGGTGGTGCCCTGATCGTTTTCAGAGTCAGTCTGGTATAGGTATGAACAGCTATCGCAGAACATATTAAGACCGCAGCGATCGCGCCAGCAACGAATGGGTTGATTCTGGTCATGGATAATACGTACGAGATGGTCAGCGGCATTTGACCCTTTAAGAAGCACCAGATCCCCCCTGCACAATTCATTCTTGAGGTAGATGGCCGCATCGCGAATATTTGAGAAGCCCTGGAGAGTCTGGTCATCCTGGTCTTTTCTTGCACGAAGAGCGCGATGGGCATTAGATCCAACAAAAACGACCAGATCTGCATATTGTCTGATTTCTCTCGCAAATTGTTTATATTTTGCAGAAAGATCGCCCGAGAAGTCAGATAGTGTTCCGATAACCGCAACCTTTCTGGGAGAGTTTGCTTGTTTGAGAAAATTTAATGGGGCTTGTAGCGACCAGTACGGCGCTTTCATATCGTCGCGGATAAACACAACCCCCTTGTCATCGCTGACGATTTGCATCCGGCCTTCTGCAGGCACTGCTTGCCGCAGAACAGGGACGGCCTTTTCCAGTGGAATACCAACAGCTACGGCAACACCCAAAGCGGCCAATACCGATAGCGCCAGATGCGTGCCATGCAGCTGGGTCAGTACCTCGTATTCCTGGCCTTGAAACGCTATCATCAGCTTCAAGGGTTCTGGCCAGCAGGAAGTGGCTGAAAGCAGCCGAATGGTGGCGCCCTCCGTTTTACCCACCCAAATGATACGTGCTTGACAGCGCTCGCCAATAGCTTTCACACGCGGATCGTCAATGTTCAGGATGGCAGTCCCATTATGGGGCAAACCGGTGATCAACTTGCTTTTTTCTGCTGCGATCCCTTCAATGCCCGTGCCTTTGAATGCTCGAAAATGATCATTGCCTATGATCGTCAGTACGCCAATATCAGGTTTGAGCATGCGCAACGAAAGATCCATATAGCCAGGCTGGTGACCGGCGACTTCTGTTATGCAATAGCGATGGTGCCGTTTTGTTTCGAGGATGGTTCTGGCGATGAACAGATGTTCATTCTCGGTCTGGGGAGTGGCATGGCTTTCAGAGAAGCTGGACAAAATCAGGTGACTCAGTTCCTTGGTTGTGGTTTTCCCTGCACTGCCCGTGATGCCGATAAAGCGGGTGTTGCGCATATTTCGACGATGCAGCCAGGCCTGCAGATAGGTTATGCCGCGATGAGCAGTCCAATAGTGATCCTTGAGAACTCCGACGAGCCCTCGCTTACGGTATATCTGCAATTGGTGAAGAAGATGCATGAAGAGTCTACTCAGATATTTTGAATGAATATATCTTTTCAGTTGAAGATATGATTAATATAGCTTGGAAAATTCTTTTAAAATTGAAAGTTGTGCTATTTTTGTCCGCTACCATGTAGCAGTTTTATAGTATATGACTTATTTCTTGGCTAAGTCAGCTAATGGTCCAGATCTACAAATCAAATACAAGATAAAATAACCAGCCCAAGTTTATCTGCTTTGTTCGCGGGAAATCTTCATGGTTCAGGGCAGGAGCCTCAATTATAGAGAAGGAGAGAGCTGCAATCATGCCATGTGAAGCGCATAAAATACTATGGACTGGTGGGTGGGACTCAACATTTCGTATCTTGTATCTAGCGCTTCATGGGTCGCGTGAGATTCAACCATATTATCTGTATTTTGAAACGCGTTATTCATCGGCGCTAGAATTAGAGGCGATTGAGTTGATCCAGAAGCTTTTTAGAGAGCGTTTCCCGAATGCTGCCAGACGAATAACTCGGCCCATTGTGATCAAAGGCGATGATTTACCTCAAGATGAGGAACTCCATCAAGCCTATATTACGCTTCGTGAAAGATCATATTTGGGGGATCAATACTTATCGATCGCTCGTTTTGCTACGCGGTTTGGTCTACGTTCACTAGAACTCTGTATCCATAAAGATGATCGTGCACATAAGTTTATTAGTCCGAAGTAAGGTTAAAACCACCGCCTTTAAGGCGGTAAGATTTATCTTTTAAAATTTTGGACGTACCATGATGCTAAAAGTAGGGG
>NZ_FNOY01000118.1 GCF_900107165.1 Nitrosomonas halophila | reverse complement strand
CATCTTCCTGGTCATGAACCTGCTTGTACTGGTGCGGGTTTTTATTCGCCTGAAGAAATTTATTGCCAAAATGGCAATATGGGCGACAAAAAACTACATGCCCGGAAAAATTCCGTTTACCCATTCCTGTCAATTGACCTCAAAGCGGAATTTTTACCTGGCTGCGCAGAAGTGGGCGCTGGATTTCTGAGTAAGCTCTAAAGTATTCAGGTAACGCTATTGTTTCCAAACAAGGGTCACGTAGTAGAGGATTTTAATATGCTAAATAAATGTACGAGACAAATAGTATTCTTGTTATTAATTACTTTATCATCAGTAACATTTGCTGATGATGCGGAAGATTTGAAATTTATCGATGGAATCTGGCAACTTGTCGGTTATGAATATTTAGAACCCGAAGTAAATAGCGATAAATTCTTTTCATTGCATTACGATGGTAATGCAATGGTTTTAGTTAACTTCTCATATTTACAGGTCCACGGCAATCCTCTTGCAGCTACCTTTATGGGACGAGGAAAGACGAGAGAGTTTCTATTAGAGGCATTGGATTATGCTCCGATAATTCCTTCCTTTGATACTAAGCATACTCTGCATGTGACTTTTACTTCTGACACAGAAGCAATCGTCAATCCAATATTTGATTCGCCAATAATTCAAGGTGCTAGGTATACGATAAGAAAAATCTTCAAATAAAGGGAAATAATTGAAGCACGGGCTTTCCAGCTTCTACAACCAAACCAGATTGTCCTGCAGCTATATAGGCCAAATTCTCGCTTGTTGAAATATCAAAATCAGGCTCTTCAGGATGATCGGTCCAATAGCTGGCTTCTCATTGCATTGGTGAATCGCCCAATTTTTATGGGTGATGCTGTTATTTCAACATCGCGCATCCTTTCCAGAAATCTGGTGCTACCGCTTGTGGCCTTGCTTTATCCATTTCGATCATCACGTATTGCATAAATGGCCAGTTTAGAATTTATTTGCTCAGACTTATTTCTCGGTGGGAATATGCAAGCTTTTAGACTCTCAAAAACACAATGTATCCACTTGATTAGTTACATGATTTTTTAAGTTGTTCAAGGAACTAGAACTAGTTGCACGACAAGCTTTTCAGTGCGCTTAGCAAGATGATATATAAACACGTTCATTTACTGGCAGGGGCGCTACAGTGGATGCTCGGGTCTTCGCCGTCGCGGCATTCCACTTTACCGCATATCTTGCCGCTTCGTGTTTCTTTCAAACGCATTGCGCGCCGAAGGCCGATTACTACGCTCATTTCATATTGGAAGAGACTATTACTATACAAAAAAACTGATCAGATATACAATTTTGACTATCCGGCGATAGGCAGGCAGCAATGTCTGCTTACCCTTATCAGTGTCACTATGTGATTTACTTGAGACGTACTTGAATAATACTATCATTACGCTTACTTGTTGGTTTTATAGCCATGCGCGCGGCGCTAAGTTCGCCGGATATTTTGATAAGGAAATAATTATGAAAAAAAATAATTATCGCTTAGTTCAGAAGATTCTGAATTTGCTGATTCTAATTGCTCAATCAGAATTAGTGAAAAATATAACGGAACTTCTGAGCATGGCATTTAACTATCATTCTTACTTACCTCGCTATGCGTCCGCATGAAAGATGGAATTCCAAGTTCCAAATTAAAAAGGGTGCGTGGGTCTTTATTCCTACAAAAGAAACAATTGACAATGGCCTCCAGATAAAAAAGCTTATAGAAAAACATTGGTCTTTTCCTAAATACTATTTTCATCTGATAAAGGGTGGACATGTTCGAGCACTACATGAGCATAAAAAACATAAGTTTTTTATTCATCTGGATATCAAAAACTTTTTTGGGCAGATAAATCGAAGCAGGGTTACTCGGAGCTTGAAAGAGTACGTTTCTTATGAAAAAGCTAGAGAGATTGCTGTTGAGTCGACGGTACGCTTGCCTGAATCAACAGAGGTCAAATATATTCTGCCTTTTGGTTTTGTTCAATCTCCAATTATTGCGTCAATATGTCTAAGCAAGAGCGCACTGGGTCGGCACCTAACTAGTCTAAAGCAACAGAACGAATACGCAGTAAGCATATATATGGATGACATACTGGTATCTGCTAATAATTCAGAGAAATTAATGATGGAAATAATGAGAATTAAAGCTGCATCTGAAAAATCTAAGCTACTTTTGAATGCTGCAAAACAAGTGGGACCCGACACTCGTATCAAAGCATTTAACATAGAAATATCTCAAGATTTGTTGCAAATCACGCCTAGCAAGCTTCAGGAATTAGCAAACACATACGCAACTTCAGAAAATGATCATCAACGCGCTGGAATTTTCAACTATGTATTATCAGTAAATCCTAGCCAGGTTGAAGCTTTCTTGCAAAGCTAAACTTATCAAAAATAAAAAGGATCAACCCACTTATTTAGGTAAAAGTCCGCAACGGCTTGCTATAACTCTTCACACTGTTTTACTCTGCCCAATATACTTAGTCGATCCTGAAAAAGTGGTTCCAAAACGACAAAACAAACCATTCAGAAACAGGATGCAATATTTTTTCCGAATATCTGGGCTAGAAGAGCCTAATCTGGCCAATCAATGAGGATATTTTGCTCTTTTCTCCTTCAAAAATAAGCCAATAATCATTGCTTCAAATTCCAGGCACATGCGCCATCAGGGAATTGATACTATCCCCAATGCCCATTCTGAAATAAATTTCAGGGGAACAGATTTTAGACCCAATCCTGACTAGATTTCACACCTTATAAAAGTGAACTTGTGTCTTGGTCCCTCCCAGGGATCATTTGATGTGCGCAAATGCACTAGAAATTAAAAATCGAGAAATAACGTTATTGATTCACCTAAGCCCGCTTACAAGGAATATACCGTAAAATGGGATTGAAGTACGGTAAGCGTCCATCCCCACCATCTAAAAATCAAAAATCATTTCAGTTATCTTCAGCTATTTCCAGGAGGATAACTGATGACATCACCGGAACAACGGGTATTTCATATCAAAGCGTGGCAGGCCAGTGGTTTGTCACAAGCGGCATATTGCCGTGAGAATGGATTGAATGCCAAGACATTTGGCAACTGGATGCGGACTTACCGGAATACGCACAAGCGCCATCAACCGGCTTCGCTGATACCGGTGACGATCAAAGCCCGCGTATCGGGGGCAGGTTCCTTGAAGCTCTGTTGTTCGGGGCAGCACGTATTGGAACTACCGGCAGAGATATCGCCGCAATGGCTGGGAGAATTGTTGAAATGTCTCAATTGATTACCCATACTGGGCAAATCTGGATGGTGGTTGAGCCGGTGGATATGCGCCGGGGCATTGATGGTTTATCGCTGCTGGTACAGCAGACACTGGGTCACTCTCCTTGTGCGGGCTCGGCTTTTGTATTTTGCAATCGTGCCTGTAATCGAATCAAGGTATTACTGTGGGATGGCACTGGCGTATGGCTATGTCATCGCCGCTTGCATCAGGGCCGCTTCAAATGGCCGAAATGGGGAGATCAATGCTTTGAATTGACGCCATCACAGTGGGAATGGCTGATAGCGGGTGTGGACTGGCAACGTTTGTCAGCATTGCCGCCCGTGTTCTGGTCAAGTCCAACCGGACACTTTTTTTAGAGAATTTTCATAGTTAATTGGTGACTGATCACCATTCGCCGTATGCAGCCTCTCCAGGTT
>NZ_FNOY01000119.1 GCF_900107165.1 Nitrosomonas halophila | reverse complement strand
CCTGACGGGCAACTCCAAATGTATCGGTAATCTTGCTTTTTTACACAAAAACCCTGTCAAGCACTTTTTGCATTTTTTTCGCTGAATAGTTACAATTACTGGAGAAAATCATGGCTACTGAAACTATCAAAGAAGGAAAAGAACGCTACAAATCCGGGGTCATTCCTTACAAAAAAATGGGTTACTGGGAACCTGACTACGTTCCAAAAGAGACCGATGTCATCGCATTGTTCAGAATCACGCCCCAGGCTGGAGTGGAACCGGAAGAGGCGGCTGCTGCTGTAGCCGGAGAATCCTCAACGGCTACCTGGACGGTGGTCTGGACCGATAGACTGACAGCCTGCGAACTTTACCGTGCCAAGGCCTATCGTATCGATCCGGTACCCAATACCGGTCCTGGCACCCCAACTGATCCGCAATATTTTGCGTACATTGCCTACGATCTGGATTTGTTCGAGGAAGGTTCGATTGCCAATCTGACTGCCTCGATAATCGGCAACGTTTTTGGATTCAAGGCTGTCAAGGCATTGCGTCTGGAAGACATGCGCATTCCAGTGGCCTACCTTAAAACCTTTCAGGGTCCAGCAACTGGTATCGTGGTTGAACGTGAACGCCTGGACAAATTTGGCCGACCATTACTGGGTGCGACCACTAAACCCAAATTGGGATTATCCGGACGCAACTACGGGCGTGTGGTTTACGAAGGGCTCAAAGGTGGTCTTGACTTCATGAAGGATGACGAAAATATCAATTCCCAGCCATTCATGCACTGGCGAGACCGCTTTCTCTTTTGCATGGAAGCGGTCAACAAGGCATCGGCGGCTACCGGTGAAGTCAAGGGACATTATCTGAATGTGACGGCCGCCACGATGGAAGATATGTATGAGCGGGCCGAATTCGCGAAATCGCTGGGGTCGGTCATTATCATGATCGATTTGGTAGTCGGTTATACGGCCATCCAGTCAATGGCGAAGTGGGCCCGTAAAAATGACATGATTCTGCATTTGCACCGTGCCGGCAATTCAACCTATTCCCGCCAGAAAAATCACGGGATGAATTTCCGGGTCATTTGCAAGTGGATGCGTATGGCGGGTGTCGACCATATTCACGCCGGAACTGTGGTTGGCAAGCTGGAAGGGGATCCACTGATAACGAGAGGATTCTATGACACGCTGCGGGCATCGAGAACCGAAAAGAATCTGGAGCACGGATTATTCTTTGATCAGGACTGGGCCTCACTGAGTTACCTGGGCGAAGATGTGGTACTGCAGTTCGGTGGTGGCACAATCGGACATCCGCAGGGTATACAGGCTGGCGCCACCGCCAATCGGGTCGCACTCGAGGCGATGATTCTGGCGCGCAATGAAGGGCGTGACTATGTCAAGGAGGGGCCGAAGATTCTGACAGAAGCCGCCAGGTGGTGTACCCCACTGAAGCTGGCCCTCGATACCTGGAAAGACGTCACATTCAACTATGAATCCACGGATACTGCGGATTTTGTCCCGACGGCTACAGCAAGTGTTTAATTAACAGGAGAAGGCATCATGATGACAAACAGCGGTAATCGTATTACGCAAGGTCAATTTTCTTTCCTGCCACCACTGATGGATAAGCAAATTCTTGCGCAAATCAAATATTCTTTGAATAAAAACTGGGCAATTGGGATCGAGTATACGGATGATCCACATCCACGCAATACCTACTGGGAAATGTTCGGTAATCCGATGTTCGATCTAAAGGACCCAGCTGGAATTCTTATAGAGATCAATAATTGCCGGAAAACATTTCCCAATCATTATATTCGGGTGACGGCATTCAATGCCGATCGAGGTATCGAAAGCCCGTCGATGTCGTATATCGTCAATAGGCCAGAGGATGAACCAGGATTTGGCTTGAGCAGACAGGAGATATCTGGCCGGAATATACGCTATACCGTGCATTCCTATGCAACCGACAAACCGGAAGGGGAGCGATACGCATAGAAAAGCCACCCTCTTTTTCTGTTAAAGGGGGACAAGGTTTCTGGTTTCCAGAGAATTCTTGAGTGAGCGGACAAGTTCGGGGAAACCGAGCGTGCGGTCTTATTGGAAATCCGGAGGAAGCAACTCTCTGGATGGAAGGGACCGCCAGATCTGGCTCGGCTTGCTTCGCTCATGCGGCAAGATGGCGCGAATACTGAAATTTCTACAGGGGAAAAAGTGGCTAAGGAATCGCAAAGTATGCAAACGGACGAGAGTACACCGGTCGACCTGGCTATTGAGTTCAAGAAATCCAATATCCATGAAATACTTGAACAGCTGGATCGCGAATTGATCGGGCTGAAACCGGTAAAGACCCGCATTCACGAGATTGCAGCACTGCTGCTGGTGGACCGTGTACGCCAGCAGATTGGCCTGTCGGCCAGCGCGCCAAGCCTGCATATGTGTTTTACCGGCAATCCAGGCACTGGCAAGACCACCGTTGCATCCCGTATGTCGGAAATACTGCATCGTTTGGGCTATGTCCGGGAGGGCCACCTGGTTTCGGTGACACGGGATGATCTGGTTGGCCAATACATCGGTCATACCGCACCCAAAACGAAAGAAGTCATCAAGCGGGCGATGGGCGGAGTGCTGTTTATCGATGAGGCATACTACCTTTACAAGCCAGAAAATGAACGTGATTATGGTGCCGAATCGATCGAGATATTGTTACAGACAATGGAAAACAACCGGGATGACCTGGTTGTGATACTGGCTGGTTACAAGGACCGCATGGACAAGTTTTTCCAGAGCAATCTGGGCATGCGCTCGAGAATCGCACACCATATTGATTTTCCGGATTACGGTGCGGAAGAATTGGTTGCCATAGCCAAATTGATGCTGGCGGCACAAAACTACCGGTTCAGCCCAGATGGTGAAAAAGCGTTTGGTGAATATATCAGGCTTCGCATGACTATGGAATATTTTGCGAATGCGCGCTCGGTCAGGAATGCACTCGACCGAGCCCGTCTCCGGCAAGCGAACCGGCTTTTCAAGTCGGTGAAGCGAACTCTGACGAGCCTGGATCTCATGACGATCGAAGCTGAAGATATCAGAGCCAGCAGAGTTTTTCACGAGGGAACAACCGGCCGTGCAGCCAAGGTTGTCGTTTGACCATTCGCATGCCTTGAGCATGCCTGCTGGGGTTGCGAAATGGATCATGTGCTGCCCGAACCGCCATTGCGTATATATTCTAAAACTATCGAAGCCGCTTGTTACAACAGCAGTCGTCTTGCGTTATTGCGCCTGGAGTGTCCGCTGCGAATAACTTTGCAGCAACATCGGGGACTGGAAGTGATCCTGGACGATGCGATGTGGATATGTGTGGACAGTTATGCAGATGACCGACTCATAATGGCCTGGCGTGAATTTGAAGTCGCGGGCAGATTACATCTACATCATCCAGTCGCCTGCAAGCTATGGATCTACCATGGCTGCGCAAGTCTTGTCATGGGCTCCGTTCTGGATGACCTGGAAGCGACGGTAAGAACATTGATGGCGGGCTGAAGCAGAAATTCCACAAATCCTCTCATCCAGATTCATAGAACTTTCTGCCCCATTAAATTTCAGCAGAGTTATTATCAAATCCTCAACTTTAGACATCCAGCCCCCATCCTTGCGTCACCCGAACGGCGACACAAGGATGGGTAAAACTAACGAAATTGATGCTACTTGCTGCTGAC
>NZ_FNOY01000120.1 GCF_900107165.1 Nitrosomonas halophila | reverse complement strand
CGTCAGTGGGAATAAAGGGCGGGCCATGCAATTTTTGCTTGTTCAATCAAAAAAATGGCAAATTATCCGATATATTTCAAGCTTTGGGTACTAGTTCCAGTGTTATTTTGCCCGGGCTTTTCATAATCACTTTCAGCCATGCAAGGAATCTCTTGGCAGCAAGTCATCGCTGGTGCCACCCGTAGGTTTGTTTTGGCAACCATGCATTATCGTAATCGCCATCACACTGAAGAAACCCACTTATTAAATGGGAAATAGCAAACAGCTTTTCAAATAGGACAAAATATCCCCGATCCCATCCAAAAATTGCCTGTCTGCTTGAAACAATTCAAGGCTCACGCTGCATGATGGATTGTCCAAAAATGATTTCAAGCCGGAGGCCAACGATCCAGGAAGCCTTGCGATGCTGATCGAGCTCCTCGCGTGGCCAATGCATGCCCACCCAGGGCTCGACGAAAAACCATTCGCGTAGATAGCGCTGCCGGTAGATCGCACGCACGCCATAATCCTCGGTTGGCACCGCCTGGGCGGTTTCGCCCCGGGCCCAGATTTCTCCGGCATAGGCCTGGTCATTGGAATACAGGTAAAACAGGCTGCCGGATGTACGCCAGCGGAATCCGTCGGTTTGCTGAGCGAAAATGCCGCGGCCAGACCAGCGCCCCAGCCAGCGCTCGCCGAAACTGATCTCGTAATCAAGCCGTTGTGACACTCCAAAACCATCACTATTGCGCCAGAAAACGACCGATTGCCAACGCAACTGACTGCGATCACTCAATTCGCTTTGCATCAAGTAGCGGACACGCAGATAGGGATCAAAACTCAGCCCGCCCCGGAAACCCGCCCCGAATGAAAGCCTGCGCCGTTCTTGGATCACAGGATCATAGCCGAGCCCGAGCAGCCATTCATTGTCAGCGCCCGGTTCGCGCAACAATCCAGGCCGGGCGCTGTCATCGCCAGTCATGAATTCATCGAACCCCAATCGGCCGACCACTGCCGAGAAGCGGTTTTCCAGGTAAGGGAGAAAAAAACGTGCCCGTAGATTTGAGATCACACCCCAGCCATCGGCCTGATCCCAGGTTGGACCGACCGACAAACGTCCAACCGATGTGGCCAGCATGGGATCATCGGCCGGCTGGTCATCAAACCAGCGTGGATCACCAAAAAAACGATCGACCCAGCGTGCTGCAGCATCCACGGTCGAGGTCACGGCAAACTGCACTGTGTCGATCCATAGCCTGTCCTCGGCATCTTCATGCGCGTCGTCACCGCTGTTTGCCTGCGGCTCGATCTCGCTGGGCGCATACGCCTCTCCCTCATCATGCGTATGCGCATGGGCATTGCCATCATCCGCCAGCCACAGGCTGAGGGATAGCAGCAACACCATCGAGCCGTCTCGAATAAAATTCGCCATACACCCTGGGATTCCGTTGCGTGATAGTGAGCATAAGCAATAATGCCTGCAGGAAAGGGTGGAATAAAGAACAATTACGAATGGATTGCGGCCTGATTCCAGACGCAGTTATTTTTCACGCATGGCCGGGCCGACTGCCAGCACCATGATAGCCAGCCATACAATGAACGACAAGCTGAGCACCAGCACGACAGCAATGAATGCGCCTGACCATGCCCCTGATTGCTGCGATCGGCGCGCACGGCGCCAAACCAGCCCACCAACCAGCACAGCGGTTGCGATTATCAGAAAGATGATAGTTGTCATTTAACATACCTGGCATTCAAGGCGAAATTATTGACAATCGGCTGGATTGCCGCGCCACTTCCGCCGTTCGCCAAACGGGGCACTTGCGCGCCGTCAAACACTCTGACCACCGCCAGCAAATCAGCTCGCATAACAAGAACCGGTGCACAGGTGCCACCCTGCCCCCCCTGTGACAAAAAATATTTGTTTTTCTCCAGAATTTGCTTGACTTGAAGCACCGTTCATGACGAGGCCCAACGGGCCGCAGCCATCCAGACACTTTCCATCGACAATGCATCGCCGCAATGGATATGACGTTGAAAAAATGGGCCTAAAACGGAAATGTCCAAACAGCTGCTTGGATTAAACACTGATTCTAAAAACATGCTTAGAGTGCAGCGCCACTTTGACCTTATCGAAGCGATGCAACAACTCGCCAAACCGCGCAATTCTCGATTCGATTTCCGCAACCGTAAGCGCCGGAAAACGGTGGCTGTGATAGGCCAGCCGGTTGGGGCCGGGGCGGCGCATATACAAGTCGGTCAGCAGTGCTTTCAGGCGCGCGGACAGCCATCCCTGAAGATATGTGCCCAGCGGTCTGGCTGGCGGCTGCTGGTTGCGGTAACCGCTGGCTTCCAGCACATCGACCATGCGTTCACAAGCAAGCGGGCCGTTTTGCGCAGCCAGATAGTAGTCGATCAGTTCTTGGCGCTCGCGCCCCGCCGCGGCGCCCAGCTCACCGGCCAGAATGCCGGATAACGTATCCATCAGCGCCTGGAAATCAAAACACTGATGACTGAGCCGGGTAGGCAGACCCTGGAAATCATAGTCGTAATACGTATTCAATGAGGCCAGGTAAGAAATGGCGGGCACCCTCAGCATGTAGGCCTCGAGCCCGGTCGTGCAACCGTTGTGCACCAGTGCTTTGGCAGCCAGCAGCCGGGGGATGACATTACCTTGATTGTCCACCACCACCCGTTGGCATTGTGCGGCGATCTCGTGATAGATCTGGAGGCTTTCACTGGGATGGGGGCGGACCACGATGCGCAAACTGGGAAATGCATGCTCAAGCGCCGGGATCATTTGTTTGAAGTCCGCCAGAACGGCCAGTTTATGGTTGCGCAGTCCCTCGGCGAATTCCCGGCTCATTCCCATACCGGGCTGGCCAAGCCGCGCACGCTTTTTCCAGAGCCCCTTGGCTGGCAGAAACAAACCGATGTTCGGAATAAACGGATTCACACCACTGAAATTGGTGTTGATCAGGAGGAAGTCCCCATAGCGGTCACGCAGTTTTTCCACCTCGCTCGCAAAGTAAGGCCGGATCTCTGGCCGCAACATATCCCCCCGCGGGTTGCCGGTAATATGTATCGGCATATTCTCCGGCAATGCAGGATACTGCCGTATCAGATCGGCATTTTCCTGCCCCCAGGCAAACATCTGCGCGACTTGCCGGATTGTCACAGGAGAAAGCCGCTGGGTGAAATAAGTATCGGCTGGCGGGTGCACCAGCGCCTCTTCTTCCCAGGCCACGATCTCGTGGCCAAGCTGCCGCAGAATTGTAAACATTGCGTTGCTGAGACTGCGCATGCTTTTGGCCAGATAAACCCCACGCGGAATGGAAGCCACCTGGAAATGGGTATAGGCACGCGAGCCCATGATGACCGGAAAACCCCGTTCTGCCGCCACACATGACAACAGCAGTTTGGCATCGAGTTCGCGCACCTGACTTTCTACCGGAATAATGAGGGTTGACGCTGATGCTTGATTGTTCATCCTGGCAATCTCAATTGATCGAACATGAAAATAGCAATTTATTCTTTTTATGACAATATGTTAACCCAAGTTCGCAGCTTTTTCCCCCAAAACCACCCAAAACCCCCCATTTTTGCTCTAAATCAGAAAAAAATTCTTTTATAATCAATAGCGAT
>NZ_FNOY01000121.1 GCF_900107165.1 Nitrosomonas halophila | reverse complement strand
AAAAGGAGAGAGACATGCATGCCAGGCATTGGCTGAAAGGTATAATGCTAGCGGGAGGGCTGTTGCTAGCAGGGATGGTACAGGCGAACATCTCGACGGTACCGAGTGAGACCTACGAAGCCTTGGGGCTGGATCGCAACAAGGCGACCCCCAAGGAGACCTATGAAGCGCTGGTCAAGCGCTACAAAGATCCGGCGCAGGGTGCAGGCAAAGGCACCATGGGTAAATACTGGGAACCGATTCCCTACAGCATTTATCTTGACCCGGCGACCTTCTACAAACCGCCCACCTCGATGCGCGAAGTGGCCAGCCGCAAAGAATGCGTAGAATGCCACTCGGACGAATCCCCGGTCTGGGTGCAGGCCTGGAAACGCAGCACCCACGCCAACCTGGACAAAGTGCGCAACCTCAAGCCGGAAGACCCGCTTTACTACAAAAAAGCCAAACTGGAAGAAGTGGAAGGCAACCTGCGTTCACTGGGCAAACTGGGCGAAAAAGAATCGCTCAAGGAAGTGGGCTGTATCGACTGTCACGTAGAAGTCAACGCCAAGAAAAAAGCCGATCATACGAAAGACCTCATCATGCCCACGGCCGACGTCTGCGGTACCTGTCACCTGCGTGAATTTGCCGAACGCGAATCGGAGCGCGACACCATGATCTGGCCGAACGGCCAATGGCCCGATGGACGCCCCTCGCACGCACTGGACTACAAAGCCAACGTAGAAACCACCGTCTGGGCTGCCATGCCGCAGCGTGAAGTGGCCGAAGGCTGCACCATGTGCCACACCAACCAGAACAAATGTGACTCCTGCCACACCCGTCACGAATTCTCCGCGGCCGAATCCCGCAAGCCCGAAGCCTGCGCGACCTGTCACAGCGGTGTAGACCACAACAACTGGGAAACCTACTCCATGTCCAAGCACGGCAAAATGGTCGCCATGCTCGGAGACAACTGGAACTGGGAAGTCCAGCTCAAGGACGCCTACGCCAAAGGCGGCCAGAACGCCCCTACCTGTGCGGGCTGCCACTTTGAATACGAAGGCGAATACAGCCACAACATCACCCGCAAGATACGCTGGGCAAACTACCCGTTCGTACCTGGCATTGCAGAAAACATCACCAGCGACTGGTCGGAAGCCAGACTTGACTCCTGGGTTGTCACCTGCACCCAGTGCCACTCCGAACGCTTTGCCCGCTCCTACCTTGATCTGATGGACAAAGGCACCCTGGCAGGACTGGCCAAATATCAGGAAGCCCACGAAATTGTTGAAAAACTCTACAAAGAAGGCAACCTGACTGGACAGAAAACCAACCGTCCGGTCCCACCGGAACCGGAGAAACCAGGTTTTGGCATCTTCACCCAGCTGTTCTGGTCCAAAGGCAACAACCCCGCCTCGATCGAACTCAAAGTGCTGGAAATGGCTGAAAACGACCTGGCCAAAATGCACGTTGGCCTGGCCCACACCAACCCGGGTGGCTGGACCTACACCGAAGGCTGGGGCCCGATCAACCGCGCCTACGTAGAAATCCAGGACGAGCACACCAAAATGCAAGAAATGGCGGCCCTGCAAGCCCGAGTCAACAAACTCGAAGGTAAGCGTGCAAGCCTGCTCGACCTGAACAACCCAGAAGATAAAATCTCCCTGGGTGGCCTCGGTGGTGGCATGCTCCTGGCGGGCACACTGGCACTGATGGGCTGGCGCAAACGCAAGCAAAATCAAGCTTGATCACGCCATCCAACCCTAACCAGCGTGCCCAGGCGCGCTGGCTAGACAAACTCCTCCCGTCACTTGGCATCCTGCTCGTGGCGGGAGGTTTTACTTTACTTGCCTGGTTTGCCTGGCTATGGTTCACCCCTGGCAGCGCGCCCTATCGCTACCAGCTGATAGAAACCCATCCAGCCGGCAAATATCCCGCACTGGAACTGGAAGCCTGGCCTGACCTGAACATCAGCCAATACACCCTCCAGATTCCGGACATCGACCAACCCGTCGCGCAAGCCTACTTTGGCCAGCACGACCAACTTGGCCCGGTCCTGCTCGACTGGCAAAACCAGACCAGCGAACCGCTCCTCCACCTGGAACGCAAACCGGCCGAACTGAGCGCCCTGGCAGACGCGATCAACAAATACACCACCGCCGACGCCCAGATACTCGCCTGGTGGGACACCTCCCGCCAACTTGCGTTACTGACCGGACGGCCTGTCCTGTTTCGTGCCCCATTGCACGAACCGCTGATCATCCCCGACGAATGGCAAATTCATGCATCAGCCATCCGCGCCTATGAAAGCGAACAAGCCCAGACCCCGGTTACAGACCTCGAGCGCGACCACTTCAAGCGCTTCACACAAGCCCTGGCCAGTCCCCTGGCAAGCGGCCTTGACCAACTGCGGCAACTGGCAGACAACGAACGGGAAACCTACCTGGTCGTACACGTCGCCGACCTCTACAAACTCGGCCTCCTGTACCCCGAACAATTCGGCGTCGCCTATAAAAACTACCGCATGACCGGCAACATTCACGGCATGATCAGCCATCTCAAAACCGAGATGGGCACACGCGGCTACAGCACCTACACGCTGCAGTCACTGTCCGAAGAACTGATCCGCGCCTTCTTCCTGACCGACGAAGCCAGCCACCAAGCCCTGCTTGCCCAACTGCTGCCCTTCACCGATCACCCCCCGCCGGTTGAACTTGACAACCCGCAACTGATCTACCAACAAGGCGGGTACTGGGTCTACAAACTGTCGCTGGCCGGCGCAAGCGAAGCTGCGCCTACCCCATCCGCCAGCGGTCAGTAACCGTCCAAACCCTGGACGCAACATTTACACTGACCGATGATCGGGTACAATTACGGACAGCGACAACCAAATCGCAACATGTTTTAAAACATAAACGAGAGGAGAGATCATGAAAATAATTACAGCCTGCAAACTGGCTGCTGTCGCCCTGTTTACCCTGATGATCGGGCAAACCATGGCAGCAGACGCCCCGTTTGAAGGACGCAAGAAGTGCAGTTCCTGTCACAAAGCCCAGGCAAAATCCTGGCGTGACACCGCCCATGCCAAAGCGATGGACTCACTCAAGCCCAACGCCCGCAAGGAAGCCAAAATCAAGGCAGGCCTCGATCCTGAAAAAGACTACACCAAAGACAAGGATTGCGTAGGTTGCCACGTAGATGGCTATGGCAAAAAAGGCGGCTACACCATCGAATCACCGAAAAAAATGCTGGCTGCCGTGGGCTGCGAATCCTGCCATGGACCGGGACGATTCTATCGGGGTGATCACCGCAAAGCGGGCCAGGCCTTCGAGAAATCCGGCAAATCCACTCCGCGCAAGGTGCCAGCCGGCAAGGGCCAGGACTTCCACTTTGAAGAGCGCTGCAGCGCCTGCCATCTGAACTACGAAGGCTCGCCGTGGAAAGGTGCCAAACCACCATACACCCCGTTCACCCCGGAAGTGGATGCGAAATACACCTTCAATTTCGATGAAATGGTGAAAGACGTCAAAGCCATGCACGAACACTACAAGCTTGATGGCGTATACGAAGGCGAACCTAAATTCAAGTATCACGACGAATTCCAGGCCAGCGCCAAAGAAGCCAAGAAAGATGACAAGAAA
>NZ_FNOY01000123.1 GCF_900107165.1 Nitrosomonas halophila | reverse complement strand
GACTTAAAAAAACGCTACTGGGGGCGCCATTTTTGGGCGCGAGGATACTTTTGTGTAACATCAGGAGAACTGACAGAAGAAATGATTCAAAACTATTTGGAGCATCATTTTGAACCTAAAGGTGATGATAATTTCAGAACCGAAAGCTAAACGGGTCTTAAGACCCGTATCCTGACTTTAGTCATTGTCACTAACCCACCAGCTTTAGCTGGTGGTTGTTTAGTTGTAGCAATCAGTTGAAAAGGAGGTTGCAATGCCAAGTACCGCAGAGCAAGTGCGCGATATCAGCGCTGATATATGGAACGATGTGCATTACATGATAAGTGCCTGGAGCCAGATTGTCCGCCTGCGCTTCCATCACCAACCATCTTCCTGCCATATCCGGCACCGGGTAAGCTGGCTGGGCCTTATCCACCAATATAATTATTTGGAATGGGATGGGGAGGGCACGATGACGCTCTATCATGGTTTCAACCCTATCGCCATGAGCAGGTTCGAGATACAGCCACGGCTTGACGGCAAGATCGTGATCGAAAGTTGAATGCTTTCGTTGCCAGGCAATTCATCCCATCCTGTCTGTTCGGCATATACGCCATTATTTGCATGGAATAACAGAGGGTTGTATGGTTGTGCCAGCACTCGTCTCGTGCATGTCCAGCGCCAAAACGGTATAATCCCTGCTTTTTTATATAAGCAAGAGGAAGCTGAATGCATAGCGGCACCACCCTTACCCAATTTATCATTGAAGAACAGCGCCACATCGCCGGGGCCACCGGCGATTTCACCGCATTATTGAACGATGTCGTAACCGCCATCAAGACGATTTCCAATGCGGTCAACAAAGGCGCTTTGATCGGCGTCATGGGTTCGCTGGACACTGAGAATGTACAAGGTGAAACACAGAAAAAGCTGGACGTGATCACCAATGACATCATGATTCGTAACAACGAATGGGCGGGCCACCTGGCAGGCATGGCGTCGGAGGAAATGGACAACGTCTATTCGATCCCGACCAAATATCCGCTGGGCAAATATCTGCTGGTGTTCGATCCACTGGATGGTTCCAGCAATGTCGATATCAATATTTCCGTCGGTACCATTTTCTCCATCCTGCGTGCGCCGGTGCCCAATCGTGCCGCGGCTAAAGAAGACTTTCTGCAACCCGGTGTGAAACAAGTCTGTGCGGGTTATGCCCTGTATGGTTCTTCCACCATGCTGGTGCTGACGACTGGCCATGGCGTGAATGGCTTCACGCTGGACCGCGATATCGGTGAATTCATTCTCACCCATGAGGATATGAGGATTCCCGCCGATACCAAGGAATTCGCCATCAACGCTTCCAACCAACGCTTCTGGGAAGCGCCCGTGCAGCGGTATGTGGCGGAATGCCTGGAAGGCAAGACCGGTCCGCGCGAGCGTGACTTCAACATGCGCTGGATCGCCTCGATGGTGGCGGAAGTCCACCGGATTCTCACACGCGGCGGGATTTTCATGTATCCGCGTGATACCCGAGACCCCAGCAAGGCTGGCAAGCTGCGCCTGATGTACGAAGCCAACCCGATGAGTTTCATTGTCGAGCAGGCGGGCGGCAAGGCATCGACCGGCTACGAGCGTATTCTTGATGTCGAACCGACCGATCTGCATCAACGTGTGCCCGTGATTCTCGGTTCGAAGAACGAGGTCGATGTCGTGGTTGGCTACCATAGCGCACCCAAGGCCGAATGACATAACATGCCTGAACCATTTTCAGTAATGCTTCAGGCATAACAGCTACGCCGTCACGGCGAATACTAGGAGGCTGTCCGAGAATAGACTGATCTACTGCGGACGAAGCTGGCTGGCCGGATTTTTCGATCCTTTTCGTTGAATAGAACCACTATTCGCCTCAAATGATCGAAAAATCCCGCTCAGCCAGCTTCGCCCTCGCTACGATCGCTATTCTCGGACAGCCTCCTAGCAGGCGAGCGGGCAACCAGTGCGATGCCGACCGCACGCACAGAGAGCCGCATCACAAGCTGCCGTGACGGTAACTTCCGGCGAGCCGTGTTCCTTGCATGGCTCCCTCACGCCGACGGAGTCCGCTAGCTTTTCCGCAGACTGCAGCACCCCGTCAAAATTCATGCATGTCTAAACCCCAATAAAAAGCGGTAAAGCCGCGATATTAATGAGATCAATTAACCGGATGTCATCTTAATATGGCCGCTTCGACCAGACTAACAGGGAGAGGATATGTCCGATTTTCCAGCTTCAATCGCAACCCCGGCAGAAACAATCGATGATGTCATCCAGCAGCTGACAGCAATTGTCGACTGGTCAAAGCAGAACAACTCCCGGATCGGCTATTTTGCCGCGCTCTACCGGAAAGTCACCATTCAGGTCAAGAAAGGGATCGAGCAGAACTTTTTTGACGATGGCCCGCGCATGGAACGGCTGGATGTGATTTTCGCCAATCGCTATATCCATGCCTGCTACCAGTATCAGACAGGACAATCGCCAAACCGGTCCTGGATATGTGCGTTCGACCAGACCGAACGCTGGTGGCCGATTGTTTTACAGCATTTGCTGCTGGGCATGAACGCCCACATCAATCTCGATCTTGGTATCGCCGCAGCGGAAACGGTGCCCGCCGAGGAACTGTCCGGCTTGAAAGGTGATTTCGATAAAATCAATCAGGTCCTGGCCAGCCTGGTGGGGGATGTGCAGGATGAATTGGCCCAGATCTGGCCATTGCTGGGGCTCATGAGCCGTTATCTGGGCAATGTACAGACAGCCATCATCAATTTCAGCATGGAAAAAGCGCGTGATGCCGCCTGGTCGTTCGCCGAGACCTTGTCACCCCTGCCTGCAGCGCAACGCCAGCAGGCAATCGGGAACAAGGATGAAGCGATCGCAGCATTTTCCCGCGTCATTTCCCACCCCGGCTGGGTGGGAGCCTTGGTCAATAAAATCGTCCGCCTGGGCGAGCGGGGCACAACCCGCCAGCGTATCGAGATACTGGAGTGATCGATCAACTGACTGAAAATTCCTTTTGCCAGTGCTGACTGGCAAATTGTATCCCACCCATATGCAACTATTTCGTCGTATGCAATCGACGGGAAGGGTGGAGTGCTGCATGGTGTCATGCCAGAGGGGGCAGAGACTCCCTGGCCTTACCTAAAAATTCCAGGAAAGTTTGCGCGACGATTGAGAGTTGCTTGCCTGACGGGTAGGCCACATACCAGTACCGCTTGATCGGAAATCCCACCACATCCAGAATGGCAAACCGGCTCATCGGTTCTTCCAGTGCGAGCGCGTGCCG
>NZ_FNOY01000124.1 GCF_900107165.1 Nitrosomonas halophila | reverse complement strand
GCCCTGACGGGCAACTCCAAATGTATCGGTAATCTTGCTTTTTTACACAAAAACCCTGTCAAGCACTTTTTGCATTTTTTTCGCTGAATAGTTACCTTCAAAATAGCTCAGGCTCAATAATGCCTTCGTTAAATCAAAAGACATTAGATAGGCTGCCTGTTTGGTTGCCTGAAAAAGATCTCCAAGTGGCAATTGCATCATTACTTAGTTCAATCGACAAAAAAATCGAACTCAACAACCACATCAACGCCGAACTGGAAGCCATGGCCAAAACCCTGTACGACTACTGGTTCGTACAGTTCGACTTCCCCGACGCCAATGGCAAGCCCAACAAAACCTCCGGCGGCAAAATGGTCTACAACCCAGCCCTGAAGCGGGAAATGCCGGAGGGATGGGATGTTAAAAAGCTCGTCGATCTAGCTTCTGTAATACGCAGGGGGATTTCTCCTATATATACAGAGGAAGGTGGTATTCCCGTCTTAGAAGCTGTTTAGAAATTGAGAGTTCTGGATTAATGTAGCGACTTTTTGCTATTAGCGACAATATCATGATCAACAAAAAAGCCAAGGAAGCGTTATCCGAGTAATCTGAGCAATGGAGCATGGCGTTATTTGAAACCACATCTGCCAGTATCAGCCGTGGGGAGGCCGCGGGAGTTGAGTATGCGTCAGGTGTTAAATGCAATTTTGTACATTTTGAAGACAGGTTGCCAATGGCGGCAATTGCCTCGTGAATTCCCGGCTTGGTACTCGGTTAATTACTATTTTCACCGCTGGTCTCATGACGGGACATGGGAACGCCTCCATCATTTGTTGCGTTCCCGCTTGCGAGAGAAATGTGGACGACACAAACAACCGACGGCAGGCTGCCTGGACAGCCAAAGCGTCAAATGCAGCGCAGTTCCTGGGCAACGTGGTTTTGATGCAGGCAAGAAGATCAATGGCCGTAAACGCCATATTCTGGTGGACACACTGGGATTACTGTTGACGGTTGTAGTGACTGTTGCCAGTGTACAGGACCGTGACGGTGCTCGCCTGCTGTTCCGTCATCTGCCAGGCGGGTGCAAAAGATTGAGGAAGATTTGGGTGGATGGTGGTGGCTATAGTGGTCGCTTGGTAGACTGGGTTGCCGAGCGGTTTAAATTCTGTCTGGAGGTGGTATTGCGCCCCAGGGAAACCAGGAAGTTTGTGCTACTGCCTCGTCGCTGGGTAGTTGAACGTACTTTTGGCTGGCTGAACCATTCACGCAGGCTTAGCAAAAGCTGTGAGCGTCTCACTCGGACGGATGAAACCTGGGTTTACATTGCTATGACCCGCATTATGTTGAGGCGCTTAACATAGAGCAGGGATTTCCAAACAGCTTCTTAAACCAGAAGTGTGTGCGTGATCAGAGAATATCCTTTGAAGATTCAAGAAGACACCAAATAATACTCAGTGATGAAGACGACAGATTGTTAAAACCTTTTGACGTAGTTGTAAATTCAACAGGCGTTGGAACTCTGGGAAGAGTGGCTTTTGTGAAGCGTTTGCTTGAAGAGAAAACAACAGTTGACTCTCATGTGTCGATCATAAGATCTGATAGCAAACTAATTTCTCCACAATATCTCGCTTGGATAATGATGAGACATCAACCAATGATTGAAGCTGCGGCGAATGGCTCTACTGGACAAGTGGAGCTAAGCAAAAGCTTTTTGGAAGATATTGATGTGATCATTCCAGAAAGAATTCTTGTAGATAAATTTACAGATTTTGTTAACTCAATCGTCAAGGAAGTGGCGACCAAGGAATCCGAGAATGAATGCTTGGTTGACTTACGAGACTGGCTCCTTCCTATGCTAATGAACGGCCAGGTCACAGTTACCCTTCCGGACGAACTTCAAGTCGAGGAGGTGTAATATGGCCAAGATCGATCCAAATCTGTTGATCGATCAGGAATGGACAGGCATATTTTTTCCTCCGGGATTGGAAGATTTAGCTTTTGCCGGCAGATTGAAATATTCACCCACTAATGGACTCCGGCTTGAATTTGCTAGGCTAATGAGCAAGGCTGATCGCGACTTGAAGTGGACTTATCTATTTGGGCAAACCTCGACCGGAGAGCCATTGACACTCGTTGGCGAGTTCAGCGCCAGAAATAGTGGTTGCCGCGTGATGAACGGGATGGGTTATTGGACATCCACTGCTTACCCATTTCGTTACGCCATTTTCGGTTGCCATATCGAGGATACGGTTACGTTTGATACTTTCGAGTTCGATATTACGGGTGCTCAAGAGTTTTTCGTTCCGGACGTGGAGAAGGAAGGTGTTCCATTTAGTAATACTGCCGTTGTCACTACCCAATGCGGCGTTGGCAAAGTAAGTGTTATTCATTCGGGTAGGTTCAATCTAGCCAGTACGGATCTTAGGGTACATTTTCATTCAGACAATGAGGATGCGCTAGATGAGCTTCAGCAGAGCTATACCGAAATTCGCGCTCGGCACCCCGAATTTCAGCCTTATCTAAAAAAGCAGCTGGATTTTCTGTTTCGTTTCATTCCAACAAAAAAACTGACTATTCCTGATGCAGTAAACATCATCACTTCCATCGCAGATTTGTTTGCTATGTTGTTCTTTGGACCAGCAAAATTGATTTACTTGAAAACCTTTGTGCGAGACGAGAAAGGGCGGCCATGCCCGATGGTGGTTATTCCATCGACGCTCAACGACAAGGCCACAATTGAGCGCAGTCAAGCGAAGAAGAATCACCACAATCTTCCGTTAAACAACGGTGATGTGAACCTGGGTGTACTGCTGTCAAAGTGGCTGACCAGGAGTGATCGTTATCTGACAATCGTATCTGCCCTGCAAAGCAAAGTGAGCGTGATTTCGAATCACCAAATTCATGGAGACATTGTGCTTGCTGCTACTCAGCTAGAAGGGATAGCCAAGGAGGCTGGGAAAAATGCCGATAAGGTTAAATTCCAGTACGGCATTGACAACCATGCCAGTGAAAAGCTTCAAACGCATCTATCCAGATTGCTGGATTGTGCCCCTAAAGATATTGGAAAGAAAATTTCAGATCTTCGAAACGACATTGCGCACGTTGGTCGTTCGAAGACCTTGCTAAATAAATTGGGCTCGTCAGCAGAATCTGTGGGCGACATCCGGTTCAGGTAGCGCGCCAAGTGCATGATATAATGCGATTTCTGCGCCATGAAAGGTTCGAAATC
>NZ_FNOY01000127.1 GCF_900107165.1 Nitrosomonas halophila | reverse complement strand
AGGCTATGGGGAACCTCCCGGCAACGGCTTATTGTTTCCAGGAGGTCTCTTTGTTCAGTAGTTAGCGTCAGTGGGAATAAAGGGCGGGCCATGCAATTTTTGCTTGTTCAATCAAAAAAAATGGCAAATTATCCGATATATTTCAAGCTTTGGGTACTAGGAGCCAGGTTGCGCGATGCCTTCCAAAAAATGCAGAATGTTGTCCAGGGTATCCAGATATTGGATGCCGGGTCCGAATGCGTCCCCGAGGACAAAGACTTCTTGTCCCCGAATGCCGATATAGCTATTGGTCGCGGGGTAGTGGCGATACCAGAAGCCTTCGGCATTCTGGGTATGCGGATTGGCTGGCGAGAAGAGTGCCGGGAACGATTGTTCTGCCAGTGCGAAAACTCTCCCTTCCTTTTTGCCATCTGTGACGAGGAAAATACCGCCTGGGTTGCTTCCCAGCTTGCCGGCAAAGATGATCTCGCCTTGATCGCTGAATTGCGTCACGCCGCCGCCGACTGTTGAGCCGCCGCTTTTGTGTAGATTCACAAATCGGTTGAGACGATTGATCTGTTCGATTTTTCTGACTTCGTTATTGACGAACAGTGTCATGCCGACGCTGGCGGCAAGCTCGGTTTTCCCGTCTTCTGTACTGCGCCAGATTGCAGTGCGTTGGCTGCCTAGGATATCGGACTCGCTGGCGATGATGCTGCTGAAGGCAAATTGGCCGGCTTTGTTGATGGCCACTTCGCCGGTCAATATGCCGGTGAACCAGGATGCATCAAAGCCGGGAAGGGGATCGTTCAGTTGCATGATCAGGGAAAGCTGGGAGGTGCCGGTTTCATGAATGCTGTGATAGGGTTGGATGGCGCGGGCTCTTCCCATGGTGATCGCAGTGCTGCGATTGGCTTGGCGGGTTGTTTTCAGGATGGACAGTCCGCTGTCGGTGGATTCGATATTGGCAAAGAAATCGGTATTGTTCAATCCATTGCCGGGTGTGGTGTTATCGGGGAGTGATTCGCCATCGAGCACGAGTAAATCGAGTTGGCCATCGCTGCGAGCGACCCAGGCACTGCTGCGCCATTCCGAATCGATGGTATCCATGAGTACTGCGGTGAAAATGATTTCATCCAGATCGGTGATGCTGGCTCTCAGTGGGTATGAGCCCAGCGAGAATACCGTGGCGGCCATTCCGGGCACCGGGTCGTTATCGGTGACGATGGGTAGAATTTGTCCATTGTGCCACTTGAATACGCCGCGCGACGGATTGCAGGCGCCTCCCGTTGTATGCGAGAGCGATGCAATGAAAGTCGCTGCGCCATGCTGATTGAGGCTTAGGCTGTTGATGTCTGCATAACTGCAATGGCTACTGGGGGTGGGGAGTTTTGTGGGCTCATTCAAATTCAAATTCCAGAACCACAGATCCAATCCCTGAAAAGACGGACCCGAGGCTTCGGCCAGGATGAGCAGGCCGGCAGTGGTGAACACAAAGTCACGTATGGTATGAATGACAGTGCCTGAGGGAAGGCCTGGAGCGGGCTGGCCTGTTTGTAGGGCCAGGTGGGTGTGGCCGTCGGCATGAACGAGCAGGCCGATTGTGTGATTGCTGTTTAAGTCGCTTTGGAGTCTGGCCATCATTGCAACGTGGCCAGATGAATTGGTGATAAGGCTGGACTCCACGGCGGAGAGAAAGCGTAATGTTTGCGGTGTATGGATTAATACCTCGTTTTCCTTGATCAGGGCTTTGAGGTGCCCTGGGCGGCCTGACCAGACTGCATGCGTATGGTTGTCAGTGGCACGCACGCTGGTATCGGCCGCGCCGCTGAAAGCGATATGGCCCGACGGCCCCATGACAGGGTGGTCAAACCCCCAGTAGACATATCCTGGTGGGAAATCTTCTGCCGCTTGCCCAACTTCGGCAATCAGTTGGACCGAGGCGAGAGACCAGGCGGGTGAGAATGCGGTCAAACAGACGCATAACGCTTGTGAAAGAATTTTTCGAGTGAGCTTGACCATCTTGGTTCCTTGTAGGGTTGATACCGGATATGTGGTGCGCAAGCAAGCTTAGCAATAAAAATCCGGACCCAAACTCCCGAACAAGGGGTAAAATAGCAATCAATTTAATGGTGGCCGTGAATAGAGAGAATGTATCTTGGCATTGACTTGTGTCGGAGATGCGGTCATAATGCCTGACTATTTTGGAGGGGTTCCCGAGCGGTCAAAGGGATCAGACTGTAAATCTGACGGCTCTGCCTTCGAAGGTTCGAATCCTTCCCCCTCCACCAGATTATAAAAGCAGCCTGGTCTTCAGTTGAGAAGCTAAGGATGGGGTGCCTAATTGAGAAGTAATGCGGGCAAGAGCGGGTGTAGCTCAATGGTAGAGCAGAAGCCTTCCAAGCTTACGACGAGGGTTCGATTCCCTTCACCCGCTCCACGTGAAAAGCAGGCGAATGGCGATCTGTTGCCCATGTAGCTCAGTGGTAGAGCACTCCCTTGGTAAGGGAGAGGTCGCCAGTTCAATCCTGGCCATGGGCACCAATAAATTCAGGCGCAGTTGTGAGATCGTATGAGTGTTAACGAAAGGGAACGAACAGCATGGCAAAAAGCAAATTTGAGCGGTCAAAACCACATGTGAACGTGGGAACCATAGGTCATGTGGATCATGGAAAAACAACACTGACGGC
>NZ_FNOY01000139.1 GCF_900107165.1 Nitrosomonas halophila | reverse complement strand
CCCCCTGTGTCAGAATAGTTGTCGTGTCTAATTTTTAATTAATATTCGGGGGCGATAAGGAATAAACAATGACACGATATTCAAAAGAACGCAAAGAAGCGGTGATCAGGCGGATGATGCCGCCGGAGAATACACCGGTACCGGTGCTGGTTGAGGAGACGGGCATCTCTGATGTCACCTTGTATCAATGGCGGAAACAAGCAAGAGCAAGAGGGTTAGTCGTGCCGGGAGATGGTCGAAATCCGGAGAATTGGTCACCGGAAGACAAGTTTGCCGTTGTGCTGGAAACAGCGACAATGAACGAAGCAGAGCTGTCAGAGTACTGCCGCAAGAAGGGGCTGTTTGCCGAGCAAATAGCTGCTTGGAAGGCGAATTGTCTTCAGAGCAATGCTTCGATTGAACAGCTGTCCCGAGCAGCCAGACAGGATATCCAGCGGGTGCGCAATGAAAACAAGCAGCTCAAACGGGAATTGCGCCGGAAGGACAAGGCGCTGGCGGAAACTGCTGCATTACTGGCCTTGAGAAAAAAGATGCATGCGATCTGGGGGGAGGACAGGGACGAATGATTGGCGCCCTGGATCGCAAACGAGCAGTGAAGCTGATCAGTGAAACAGTCGATGCGGGGGCCCGTACGGCCAAGGCCTGCGAGGAAATGGGCATCTCGATGCGCACGTTTCAGCGCTGGACTCGAGAAGGCGAAGTGAAGACTGACGGCCGGCCTGACGCAGTCCGGCCGGTGCCGGACAACAAACTCACGTCACAGGAACGCCAGGCCGTACTGGACACGCTCAACAGCCCCATCTACCGTAGCCTGCCACCGAGCCAGATCGTGCCTGCACTGGCCGATGACGGTTGTTACATTGCCTCTGAGTCGACGTTTTACCGGATACTACGGGAAGAAGGCCAGCAACATCACCGGGGTCGCAGCCAGGCACCTGAAAACCGGCCAATGAGTACGCACTGTGCAACGGGTCCCAACCAAGTATGGTGCTGGGACATCACCTGGCTGCCCGGACCTGTCAAGGGTGTTTATTACTATCTGTATCTGATCCTGGATCTGTATAGCCGTAAGGTTGTGGGCTGGGAAATCCATGAAGAAGAGTCGAGCGAGCTGGCGGCGCACTTGCTGCGCAAGGCCTGTCTGCGTGAGGCTATCGCCGGTGCGCCTTTGGTGCTGCACTCAGACAATGGCAGCCCCATGAAGGGCGCATCAATGGTGGAGACTCTTCGCCGCCTCGGGGTCGTGAAATCAAACAGCCGGCCGCGAGTCAGCAACGATAATGCATACGCCGAATCCATCTTCCGGACCTGCAAGTATCGTCCTGGCTATCCGTATAAGGGCTTTGTAACCCTGGCCAATGCCCGAGACTGGGTGTTGAAGTTTGTACACTGGTACAACTATGAACACAAGCACAGCGGGTTGAAGTTCATGACTCCGCACCAGCGCCACAGCGGCCAGACGCGTCAGGTAATAAATAATCGGAAAGCCGTCTACGAGGCAGCCAGGGCAGCAAACCCAAAGCGCTGGTCTCGGGATGTCAGAAACTGGAATCTACCAGAGCAAGTCTGGCTGAACCCAGAGAAGGACGGGGGTGACTTAAAGGTCGCCGTGTAGATGAACACGACAACTACCTTGACAAACAGCG
>NZ_FNOY01000128.1 GCF_900107165.1 Nitrosomonas halophila | reverse complement strand
TACCAGAGCAAGTCTGGCTGAACCCAGAGAAGGACGGGGGTGACTTAAAGGTCGCCGTGTAGATGAACACGACAACTACCTTGACAAACAGCGTAACGCAAAAGACGTTCGTTGATTTCCTCGTAAAACGCTCGATCCGCATCTGATTCGGTAACGACGACGAACTCGTAAAACAGGCCGCTCAACACACCGGTAGACCGCAATAACGGGTTGCGCATGAGCCCAAGAATTTCATCGCTCGGGAGCACGCGAGCCGTTGCCACTTGGTTTCGGTAAGTTAGGCGAATGATCGTGACCGGGGAGCCTGACTGAATACAGCCCATAACGAATTTGGGGCTGTGCGTCGAAATGAAAACGCGTTTGCTTGCTGCCAATGCAGCTCGCGACACTTCAAACCCAAGCTTCGAAGATAACGATGGGTGTAGGAATGCCTCTGGCTCATCAATCAGCAGGATACGAGGATCGCCGGCCAAAAGCTCCGTAACAATACCCGTGAATGCCTTGACGCCATCACTAGCCTGTTCGATTGGCAAGGCGGACCTGTGAAACGCAATTGCTTCCTTATGTATGCCACGTTCTTCCATATCGGAAGCTGGGGCCACTTCCGACAAGCGTGCCCTTAATTGCCCAAGATTTGTTGGGTCGATAACAAAATGGGAACCGAATGCATCAGAAACAATCCGCCTTACCTCATGCCTTTTATCGTCATCTCGGAAGAGGACTTGAAAGCTTGACTGCGGCGCCTGCTGGAGATCCCCACCCGGTTGTTGCTGGACCAGATTCATCCTGCCGTTACCGTCCAAGATCAGCGTGCTATGGGTCAAAAACCACTGGCAAAAATGGTTGAGATTGGCATGAGGGCTGACCACAGCATTTTTGATGTTCTCAAGCAAGACCTGGGTTCGGCCTTGCTTGCTTCCAACAATGATGTGATCAGCGTTTACCGTTTCTCCGGGGTTCGGAGGCTGCTGAATATTTTCAATAGCACTAAGGGCATCTGCTTCGCTCAGACCTTCGAACTCAAGATCATCCAGAATCAGATCGCTCTGGTGTGGCCTACCAGTCCGGCAAAACCGGGCAATTTCCCCCAGCACTTTGCTTTTACCGGAGTTATTTGGCCCTACAAAAACAACCACCGGTGTAGCAGCAACCTGTTCAAGATCGGAGTCTGGCGTGGCGCCGAATTTTAGCTTTAGAGATTTGATCATGGGCAATTGACTATAGAGACGCCGAACGCCTTGCTCACCGGAAAATTATGAGCGCAGCGAGTAATTTTTCCGAGTGCAGCAACTTGTTATGCTTTTTTATAGCACCTTATGAAATGCATGATCATGTACATCATATAGATAAATATCACTAAATCTCGGCTCTTTAGCTTTAACAGCCTCTTCGATTTTCTTCTTTTCAGTGACAGCTAGATCTTTAGCGCTAGAAAATGGATTTATAATACCAACTAATAAAATACCGCTACCGTATTGTTTGTATACATTCCCTATCGAATCTTTATCGTATTTGGTAACAATAACGCTTTCCAATATTGAGCTGAATTTTTCGTCAGGGTCGATGCATATTCGTTTCTCTTTGGGAACAGGCCTATGCTGCTTATCATTAGCAACATGCGTTGTAATGCTCTCCGCAAGCTCAGGACTAAAGAAAGCATCTGTTATTTCAATCCAGCTTGGATTACCATTTATTGTGATAATTGCATCAGGTGGTTCTGGCTTTCCGATGACATTGACAACATCGCCAAAAGAAGCGCAACGCCTCTTAAAGCTATCAATAACTGAATCTTCATGCGCATTCTTAATTTCGTTTCTATTCATAGTTCAAACTCAGAACGGTATATCGTCATCAAAAACGCTTTCGGCATTACTTTTATTCCAAAACATAGCTTTTATCTCGTCAACATCATCACGCATAATACTTAAATTATCGATCAGGTATGCTTGAGTTTGAGCATTGTTAACCATGAAATACTTTCCACTTTTTCTATATGCTTTAAATGTATAAATGTATTGAGTGGAATATCTATCAGTGATAGAAAAAATATTTTTCGAACCAGCTTCCGCAAAGTATTTAAATATTGCTTGCGCAACATAGTTGAGCCTTTCCATCATGCCCGCTTGAAGTGTGAACATTGTGTATGAATCTGAATCATCAAATGCCACAAAGAACTCTATACAAGCACCTTCTGATTGACCTGAAAAAACAAAATTAACAACTCTCCCATCAAGCTTTTCATCGCCGTCTTTATCTCTGACAAATAAATCGTCTGCTTCAGAGTTGAGATAAATCACCTTGTCATTACGGACGATAGCCAAAATATCAACTTCTGCTTCTTCTAGCCTCATTCCGCCACTGCACTCCAGAGTTTCTTCGACTGTATTGCTTTGCACTAACGTCTCTTCAATAAAGTCATTAGTTTCTGTGAACTGCGGTTGGCTTGGCAGCTCGAAGAAACTATTTACATTGTCCCAATCAATTACATAGCAGTTATTTAGAGCTTACTCAGAAAGTATAAGTAACTGATTCTATATTGGAATCACCTCTATTCTGATAAAATAGTGCACGCATATAAGACAAATAACCCCA
>NZ_FNOY01000131.1 GCF_900107165.1 Nitrosomonas halophila | reverse complement strand
TCTACCAGAGCAAGTCTGGCTGAACCCAGAGAAGGACGGGGGTGACTTAAAGGTCGCCGTGTAGATGAACACGACAACTACCTTGACAAACAGCGCCTAGCGTAGCTATGGGTATATGTTAGCCTCCATTGGTGGCGATAATAATCTAAGGGGTCGGATCAATTGATTTGCTGAGATTGTCACTGATCTTTTTTAATTGCTGTTGGACGATGAAGTTTTCGTCTCGCAACTTCGGCAGGACAAGCAGCCGGAGGCGCTCCACGAAGTCTCCAAAGCCCATCGGCGATTCGAACAAAATGGCCGGAATTGATGTTGGAATATTAGACATGCCTCCATGTTTTTAAAAAAAGGAATACAAATCATGTCTTTTGAGCTGACTTGGAGAAGAGCTATAGACAAGGTGTTGGGTTCATCGGCAATGCCTCTTCATTACAATGAGATCACGGAGCGAATCATCTCAGACGGTTTGCGTAAGAATCTTGGCGCTACACCAGCCGCAACGGTAAATGCCCAAATATCAGCTTCTATCAAGCATGACGGGGATTCGTCTCCATACATTCGTGTAGCTAAAGGTATATTTTCCATGCGTGCCAGGGCATCTGAGGTATCGATATTGGTACCAAAACTTACGCCGGATGTGACGGAGTCAGAAGAGTCTGAAGAGCAGTATGAAATTGTTACATCTTTTGGGATGTTCTGGCGCAAAGAAGCCATAGAATGGACTGCCACACCGAAGTTGCTTGGGATGCAGCAGATTGGCGCTACGCCGGTTGATTTTTGCAAACAGCTGGGGATATATCTCCTTTACGATGGTCGTGAAGTCATCTACGTTGGCCGAACCACTGATCGGCCGCTGGGCAGGCGATTGTATGAACACACGATTGATCGCATGTCAGCCCGTTGGGACAGGTTTTCTTGGTTTGGGTTGCTGCCTATTTCTGATACGGGCCAGATTGGCGTACTACCTGACGCCTATGTCGCAGCAAAACTAATCCCTGCGCTGGAGGCAATTTTGATTGAGGCGCTGGAACCCCGCCAGAATAGAAAGCGAGGAGATGATTTGGCAGCGGTAGAATATCTACAAAAAGTCGACCCTGAAATCGAAAAGAGGAAGGTTAAAGCCACATTAGATGCCGCTCTCAATAAGCTATGAAAAGGACGAACAGGCCGCTTTACTGGACGTCAATTCCGTTACGCTTCATTGCCGCCGGTGGGCATAGCTGTTAGGTCATATACTCCCAAGGAGCTGAATCGCTTTGACACGCCAATCGCTTGAAAGCTGCCAAGTTCTGGTTTATCTGGCGGCAGTCATTCTTGGCCTGGTACTCGGAGCGAACTTGCCAAGCTGGATGGGCGTCCTTGGGGTCCTGCTTTGGCCGCTGCTGGGTATGCTGCTGTATGCGACCTTTACGCAGGTGCCACTGTCACATCTGCGTGAGGCGTTTCGTGATGCACGCTTCGTTAGCGCGGCGGTAACCGGAAATTTCGCGGTGTTGCCCTTCGTTGTGTGGGGTTTGGTGGCGGCAGCTCCCGATGACCCAGCAGTTCGCCTGGGGGTGTTACTGGTGCTTTTGGTACCGTGTACTGACTGGTTTATCACATTCACGCATCTCGGTGGCGGAGATACCAAACATGCCATTGTCTTTTCACCGATCAGTCTGCTGCTGCAGGTGATGCTGTTGCCGGTATATCTGTGGCTATTTCTCGGTGAGATTTTTACAACTGTCATCGCGCAGCAGGAAATGCTCATTGCGTTTTCCGGCTTGATTCTACTGCCATTATTGGCTGCCTTTTTGACAGAAAAATGGGCCGCAAAAAGCCCCAGTGTTGCTGCCTTCGTACGTCTTCTGACTTGGTTCCCGGTGCCATTGCTTGCGATTGTCTTGTTCGCTATTGCCGCAACACAGGTGGGTCTTGTCATGGAGTCAATCGGCCTGCTGTGGCAACTGCTCGTGGTCTTTGTGGCCTTTCTCGTCGTTGCGTCAGTAATAGCGAGAATCCTTGCGCGTGCGTTCAAGTTGCCGGCGACTCAAGGACGCGTTCTCGCATTTAGCTTTGGCACACGTAATTCTTTTGTTGTATTGCCACTGGCGCTCGCGCTTCCGTCCTCATTTGAGCTCGCTGTGGTCGCAATCGTATTTCAGTCGCTGGTCGAGTTGGTTGGCATGGTCGTATATTTATGGTGGGTGCCAAATAAACTTTTCCCAGTGAAATAGAAAAGGGGCGGAGTAAAACTTAATTTATTAGTCCGAAGTAAGGTTAAAACCACCGCCTTTAAGGCGGTAAGATTTATCTTTTAAAATTTTGGACGTACCATGATGCTAAAAGTAGGGG
>NZ_FNOY01000134.1 GCF_900107165.1 Nitrosomonas halophila | reverse complement strand
AATTGTTTTACGTTTGCCGATTGGATCGGGTTTGATGTTCAAAGCCTGGTAGAGTTGTTTATGCAGCGCTTCAGGTCGCGTTGTGGTGCGCAGCAGGATAGTCGTATTCGCATCGGTTGGCAGCATCAGGGTGAGGCGCTGCTGGGTGGCCATGATAGTGCGGATGCTCTCCCAGCTGAGTTGAATCCCCTTTTCCTTCAGTTGATGGCGCAGCGTATGTACCAGATGATAAGCCAATAGGCTGATGAACAAATGCGCGTTGACGCGTTCTTTCTTCTGATGAAAGACCGGGCGCAAGCCCAATTCCGTTTTCAGGCTCCTGAAGGTGGCCTCGATTTCGGTCAGCATCAGATATGTTTCCCACAACCTGGTTTCATCCCAGTCAGAGAGATTGGTGCGCAGGCAATACAGGCCGCATTGCCGATCTTTCTGCGCGCTGTCAGGCGCATACTGCCAGTCGAGCCGAATGGCGTGATGCTTGTCGGCATCCGCAACCACCTCGATGCGGTAGTCCTGTGCGACCCGGGCGTTTTTCTCGCGTAATCGGCCAACACGCTCCAGAACCTTGTCGTAGCGTTTGATTGCGCCTTTCTTGTCCAACCCTGCCGCCAGTGCAGCCAGACCCGCTTCCATGCGCTGATGAAAGCGGTTGCGTATCCCTTGCTCTTTCTTTTCTTTCAGCGCGGAATGACAATAGAGACGGGTCTCCCCGCTTACCGGATCGATCTCGCGATAGACCGTTACCTGATTGCGCGCGGTATCGCGCACCAGCAGGGCATCCGCCTGCTCCCGCGGATCCTCTCGTTTGCGCTCCCGGCTGACCACCAGATAGGCATACTCCCGCTCAATCAGCCAGGCGATATTATCCTCGCTGGCAAGTCCTGCATCCAGGATGATCAAGGGGGGTGTCTCGGGCGATGGATCAAAGTGCCGCAAGCCCTCCAGCATCTGGGAGAGGGTTGCTGGTTCACTGGCATTGCCCGGGAAAACCTGACTGCCCAGCGGAAATCCCTGCCCATCCAGCACCAAACCCAACGTCACCAGCGGACAGTCGCTGCGCTTTTCCTTCGAGCGGCCAAATTGTGCTTCCGGGTTGGCTGCACAGCGGCCTTCGAAGTAGGTGTTGGTCAAATCGTAGAGGACAATGCTGCGGGATAGGTTGAACAGGGTACGCTCACGCTGACCGAGAAACGCTTCCAGCTGCACACGATGTTTGAACAGCTTATCACTGACGGTATAGAGGCGCGTCAGGCTGATCTGGCTAAAATCGACCTCCAGCAGCTCAGAGAGGGCGCTCTGGTTTTGCAGCCAAGCATGGGTATGCCGTTCGCTGCCCGGCGACACCATGCGACCGATCACACTGCCCAGCACCGCCGCCACTTCAATGCCGTTAAACCCCAGGGCGGTCAGCTTCTCATCCAATTGCAGCTGCCTGACCGCATGCAGACCCAGTGTTTCAGCGCCGATGCTCCGGGCCTGGCTGGCTTCAACCTGACTGATATCGATGCGCTGATAATCCGCTTCGACCGCCTTTACTGCTGCATCTGCAACCGGCTGGGATAACCGGGCGGCAATCAATGCGCTGTAGTGCTCGGCAGCTTGTTCCAGTTCTTGCGCAAGGGATGGCTCCAATGCTGGTTCCCCGCCCGGTAGCTCGCGCTGGCTCAGGCGTAGCCCTTGCAAATGGGCGGTGATCCGATCGGTCAGATACGGCCAGTGCGCGGGATCCACGGCAAAATCCTTGCCCAAATTGAGCAGCGTGCGTTGTTTGACCTGTTGACCAATACGCACCGATTCAACAATGCGGTAGGTGTAGTAGCCTTCTCCCTGATCGAGAGATTTAGTCTTGGTTCTGCGGATATACATGCCCGGAGCATGCAATAAAATCCTGGAAAAGTCAAGATAAATATACTAAAAATGGCACTACATCACCCTGCAGAAATAATCGCTATTGATTATAAAAGAATTTTTTTCTGATTTAGAGCAAAAATGGGGGGTTTTGGG
>NZ_FNOY01000149.1 GCF_900107165.1 Nitrosomonas halophila | reverse complement strand
CATCTTCTCAGAGATTGGGCGGGGTGCTCCACTATCACCGGCCATGGTCTTACAAAAGGCGCTTTCGGTTACCCACAAATTCTGCCGAGGAGCCAGATTTTTTAGTGGTGAATTCTCCGGAAGATATCAAGATTTGTGACCCGGCCTGCGGCTCCGGCCACATGCTCACCTACGCCTTCGATCTGCTCTACGCCATCTACGAGGAGGAAGGCTACGACCCGGCAGAAATCCCGGAGAAGATCCTCACGAATAACCTCTATGGTATCGAGATCGATGAACGCGCCGGGGAGCTGGCGGCCTTCGCCCTGACCATGAAGGCCCGCGCCAAACAGCGCCGATTTTTCAACAAAAGCGTCAAACCCAATATCTGCGTGCTGCAGAACATCCATTTTGATGAGGATGAACTGAAGGAGTACATGGATTTTATAGGGTATGACTTGTTCACCGCCCCACTGCAAGCCACCCTGCGCCAGTTCGAAGAAGCCGACAACTTCGGCTCTCTGATCCGTCCGGATGTCACCGACGTGGACAACATGCGCAGTTATTTAAAGTTAAAGAACGTCTCCGGACATCTGTTCCTGAGCAAAACCCACGAGAAGGTACTGCAAGCTCTGCAGCAGGCCGACTATCTGAGCCCGAAATACCATGTGGTGATTGCCAATCCTCCGTATATGGGGGGTAAGGGGATGAATGGGCGGCTGGGGACATGGGCCAAAGACAATTACCCAGATAGCAAGTCAGACCTGATGACATGCTTTATGGAACGCGCACAGACGTTGGCGCAGGCGAAGGGTTTGTGGGGAATGATCAACCTTCCTTCCTGGATGTTCCTGAGTTCCTTTGGAAAACTCAGGTTAAGGTTGCTCAAGGTCAACAAAATCATGTCGCTGCTACATCTTGGGCGAGGAATATTTGGCGCGGATTTCGGAAGTGTCGCATTTGTGGTCAATAATTGTAAGTCAACTGCGGAAACGACCGGCACCTACCGACGATTGTTCGAAAAAAATTCGATAGTCCGTGATCCAGAGGAAATAAAGCAACTTTTTTTCAAAAGGGACTACGGGCGGTTTAGTGTACCCCAGCTCCGTTTTATTAGTCCGAAGTAAGGTTAAAACCACCGCCTTTAAGGCGGTAAGATTTATCTTTTAAAATTTTGGACGTACCATGATGCTAAAAGTAGGGG
>NZ_FNOY01000135.1 GCF_900107165.1 Nitrosomonas halophila | reverse complement strand
ACTTGCCATGCTGTCCCGGCACAGGTTGGCAAATACGCCAACCTGGCAATTGTCTACCTTCCCCAGACGGCCGTTCCATTGCCTCGCAACCCCTGTTGAGGCTTCACCCTTCTTCGCAAAACCACTCTCATCAATGATCAAAGTGGCTTTGTCGCCACCCAATAGCGCGTCCGCTTCACGCGCGATCTGTGCACCAAATCCATGCCAATCAATTGCACCAGATGTCAGCATGTGTTGCATAGCCTGGTGATCAACCCCGTTTACTTCGCCCATGCGCAGCATGGTCGCCCGATCGGATTGAAACAGTCCACGCAGATAACCATAAAACGTCGCTGTTGCATCGCACGTCGAGGAGACGAAAAATGATGAAAATGAAGATAAATGCGCGCCAAGCGCTTCTGGGAGCCCCTGTAGGGCAGATTTGAGAGACTGTTTAGTATTTTCACGACATGATCGTGATTAACATATATAAAACAATGGCTTATTATACATCAACTGGATGCCTCATTGGAATTATTTGAATCTGACAAAGTAGAACTAAGTTGATTCTGAAAGAAATAAGAGTAAAAGCGTGGCGCCCCTCTTTTTATTTCAACCAATCCATCGGCTCTGGCCTCATAGATTACGAGAATAAAAATTCATTATTCTGGACCTGGTACCGATATGATGGTGCCGATATGCGGTCCCGATGTGCTACAACAACCGATTCAGATTGTGGCTCGCTTCGCCCTCACAATCTGACCTTATTCGTTAGCGCCGATTGACAGCTTTGTATATTTTGATAATATACATCCATGATCGACTCGGCGCAGATAACAGGCTTTGACTGGGATGAAGGCAATTCGCGCAAGAGCGTGAAAAAGCACGGTGTTTGCCAGTCCGAGGCGGAGCAAATATTTTTTAATGAACCGCTCCTGGTTCTAGAAGACGACAAACACAGCCAAATGGAAGCTCGTTTTCATGCCCTTGGTGAAACCGATGATGCACGCTTGTTGCATGTCACTTTCACATTGAGAGGGAGTGGCACTCTGATCCGAGTGATTTCCGCTCGTTATATGCACCATAAAGAGAGAGCAATTTATGAGCAAACAAAAAAAGATACCCGAGTTTAAGACTGCAGCTGAGGAAAGAGAATTCTGGGAAAGCCATGATTCCACCGACTACGTGGATTGGACCCAGGCTCGACTCGCTTCTTTTCCAAACCTAAAGCCCTCAACCAAAACAATATCTCTCCGCTTGCCCGAATCACTGCTTGATCGCATCAAAATCGAAGCAAACAAACGTGACATGCCTTATCAGTCCCTTATCAAAGCCTGGCTCGCAGAAGATGTAGAAGAGAGCCGCCGTGCGCGATGAAGCGCTAACGACCTGCATCACCAACGGCCCACCCAAACTTGCCGCATCAGAGCCGTCGTGCTTCTTGCCGTCTGGTGAATGCAATGGTTGGAACGGAATGTCACTTTTTATTATTTCATCAAGAACTACATCCATGCACGAGAATAAAAATTCATGATTCTGGACCTGGCCCCGATGTGTGACCCCGATATGCGGGGTGTTGTGGGTGTTGAGGGTTAGATACCCTCAGCGACCCGATTAAAACTTTTCACTAGCTACTAGGGGCGAGCGTACCGAAAACATCTGATAAATCATCAGGTTGCAGAGCCCACCGGTAAGCCGGGTGCACTTCCCAGTCAAAGCCAAAGTCGACGAATTTGTGCGAAAGATATCGACTTTCCTCGAAATAACGCCGTTCAATGTAAACACCCTTCTCTTTCCGTGCTGTTAGGAAGTTTATTAGTCCGAAGTAAGGTTAAAACCACCGCCTTTAAGGCGGTAAGATTTATCTTTTAAAATTTTGGACGTACCATGATGCTAAAAGTAGGGG
>NZ_FNOY01000137.1 GCF_900107165.1 Nitrosomonas halophila | reverse complement strand
GACTTAAAAAAACGCTACTGGGGGCGCCATTTTTGGGCGCGAGGATACTTTTGTGTAACATCAGGAGAACTGACAGAAGAAATGATTCAAAACTATTTGGAGCATCATTTTGAACCTAAAGGTGATGATAATTTCAGAACCGAAAGCTAAACGGGTCTTAAGACCCGTATCCTGACTTTAGTCATTGTCACTAACCCACCAGCTTTAGCTGGTGGTTGTTTAGTGGTTGCCGATTTGTAACAGATCAAGGCAGCCAAAATATTCCAGTGCCAGAGCACGCCAGTAGCCAATTTACACCGCTTTTGGAGCAGAAACAGCGGCATTATTGTGGTGTGGGGACGTGAAAATCATCGCTGCCGTTCTGGGATCCGGCGTAATCACTAAAATTCTTGACCATCTCAGCTTGCCTTGCCGGGCACCACTACGTTCTCCTGCATAGAATTCACACCCGACGCGTCCCTGATCGAGTTTGCCAGATCTCACTGGTCATGCCGACTTCCTTTCCCTATGAGAAAAGACAATTTATTGCCACATGACGTTTCGGCCTGCCTTTGCAGCAGCGGTCAGTAGTTCAATGAGCGGCAGTGCTCGATTAGCCATGCTCACCACGGGCTCATTGGCATCCTCACTCTCGGCGGATGATGAGGTTTCTTTCAGTGATCCCAAAGCGGCTGTTAATCGATTCAGCGCTTCAGGGACATCTGCCGCCAGAATTGCGCCTGGCACGGATGCGCTGTGCCCCATCATTTTCAACATCGCAAGTGCATCATCTCCAAACATAGTGATGTCCGCATAGGCATCGGTTGTAAATGTCACAAGCATATATTTCTCCCTGAGTGGGTACGATGCAATTTTGCGGATATAGCCATTTGCATCCTCATCTCACCAAAAAATGTACAAGCATTGCCCGTTCTGCGCATTGAAGCCCAGAACGGGCTTGCCCATCTCATTACTTCGGCTCTGTGGGTCTGCCTCTTCAAGCGCCTATTTATCGTGCTATATTCTGCCCATCAGCAACAGAATGAGCACGATCAGCAACACTACCCCGAGAACGCCAGCGGGGCGATAACCCCACCCTCTGCTGTAGGGCCACGTTGGAATCACGCCAAGCAATATCAGAATCAAGATTATCAGCAGTATCGTTCCTAGCGTCATTTTATTTCTCCTTCCAAAAAATTAACCATTACACAATTTCCGAGAGAATTCCTGCCATGCACCGATACCTCCCCTCAGCATACTAAGATCAGATTTCCAGAATCTCTGATCCATTGATTACAAAATACATCGAGTCCTCTATCATTTCTGTGCGCTAGCACACACACTTAATTTCAAGTACTATGCAAAGAGGGTAACAAAGTCAGGCGATTGTGATCATGCAGTAGGCGTGTTAGGAGCCGTGAAGGAATAAGTGTTACAGTTATTTATGAGCGACTCCTTAGAAGCTGTTTGGAAATGCTGAACTTGAGTGAACGTGCCCTAGGAGGCTGTCCGAGAATAGACTGATCTACTGCGGACGAACCTGCCAGGCTGGATTTTCCGATCCTTTTCGTTGAATAGAACCACTATTCGCCTCAAATGATCGAAAAATCCCGCTCAGCCAGCTTCGCCCTCGCTACGATCGCTATTCTCGGACAGCCTCCTAGGGTCTGTTGACGTTTTAAGATAAGTATTTAATAGATAGAAACAAACTCGTAATATTGGGGTTCCTATACCACCAACAAAACGAG
>NZ_FNOY01000145.1 GCF_900107165.1 Nitrosomonas halophila | reverse complement strand
ATGGCGCGTACACCGCTAAGGTCCCGGTGCTCACGTCCCCACTGCACAGCCATCTCCGCCGAGCGAAAGACACTCTCCCAAGAGGTGCGGAACACCTCGGCGGTCTCTTTCCAACTCAAACGCTTCGCCCAACCGGCCAGGAACCAACCCATGGCTTGTATCAGGGGCCGTTTGCCCAGCGCCCACGGCATTGATTCGACCCGCACCCCGCATTTGGGGCAATCAACCCGGCGCGGGGCATACACCAGATAGGTCTTGATACCCCACAGCGGAACAAACTCAAAACGCCTTTGCCCAAGACGGTCGTACCCAGCCCTTGGCATACCACAGACCGAGCATACCGCACGGCTGTTACGCCTCTCCACCACCTCGATCTCCAGATGGGGAGTTTCTTTGCTGCCGCCCCAGCGAACGCCAGCATAGACAAATGACTTGAATTTCTGCAGACTATCCTAGAGCTTGCTCAGAAAGTATAAGTAACTGATTCTATATTGGAATTACCTCTATTCTGATAAAATAGTGCACGTAAATAAGACAAATAACCCCAAAAACCGTGCACGATGATCCGCTACCAGAACCAGAAACAACGCTCCCTCGAAGGATTTGATACCCCGCCCGGCATGATTCTTGATCCGAGGAATCGCTGGGTAAGACTGAGTGATTGCATGCCGTGGGACGAATTGGCCGATAGCTACTACAAGACACTCTCCCGGACATTAGGGCGCCCATCCAAGGATGCGCGGATAGTGATCGGAGCAGTCATCATCAAACACAAGTTATCGGTTTCGGATGAGGAGACGGTAGAGCAGATCCGTGAGAACCCGTACCTGCAATATTTCATCGGTCTGAAAGGCTTTCAATCGAAAGCACCTTTTGCGCCCTCGTTATTGGTTGAAGTACGCAAGCGCATGGGGCAGACAGTGTTTGATGAATTCCATGCGGCCATCATTAAGGCCGTTGAGCAAAAAAAGGCAAAAAAGCCTGTAAAGGTTGACCAGGATAGTGATGGCGGTAGCCCTGGCAGGACGGCATCGAATCACAGCGAAGATGTGCAGCTGCCCCGGCCACTGCAAAGCAGTCTTCAACGTCAGACAAAACACCCCGCAATCAGGGGAAAATGATCATAGACGCCACAGTGGCCGAACAGGCGATTCGCTTTCCGACGGATCTTGGATTGCTGAATGAAGCACGCGAATTGAGCGAACACATCATCGATGTGCTGCATGAAAAAAGTCACCGGCCGCAGAAAAAGAAACCGCG
>NZ_FNOY01000140.1 GCF_900107165.1 Nitrosomonas halophila | reverse complement strand
AACTAAAGTTTCACGCTTTTTTTATGAGCCGATGATTCAATTCTCTGGAATTTTTGGCTTAGCGGGGTTTTTTCTTGAATGGCAAGATAGCGCTGATATTAACCCTGTTTCTAGTGGGGTAAAAATCAAAATTTATCCTTTAAATACAATAAGATATAATTACGACGACGCACAGTTTTTGTTATAATTTCATCTGCTAAGTAATTGAAACCAATAACAAAAGAGGCGCCGCCGCATGGTCATTCTACGCAATATTCTCTCTCCTCTCCAGCAGGAATTTAACCACCGTTGCAAAGGTGATGAACGAGGTGCCTGGTTTGTTTATACGCTCCTGGCTGTTATCACCCATTTCACTTCTTCACGCAGCGCTAACCTATTGCGATGCTTACAGACATTGTTCGGGTTGTCGCTTAGTCAGCGCCGATTTTACATCTTCATGGCCTCATCAAAGTTACCTTGGTCACGCCTTTGGGCGACGTTGTGGTCTCTGATACCCAACCCGGCGACAAAAGGACGGCTGTTACTGGCCCTGGATGACTACATCAATCCCAAGACTGGCAAAAAGATTTTCGGTTGTGCGCCTTTCTTTGACCATGCTGCCAAGATCAACCAATCGAAATACCCCTGGTCACAAAATATTGTGTCCATCGGTTTGCTAAAAATGGTCAAAGGCCGCTGGGCTTGCTTGCCGCTGGCATTTCGTTTTTATCACATGAAAAAAACCATTGCAGCCAAAAAAGTCAGGATTGATGGCAAGATACCACCGTTTCAAACCAAGTTTGAGCAGGCCATTGAAATACTGCCGGAAATTGCTGCAACTTTTCCTGGCACCCCATTGCTGATCGTTACCGATAGCTGGTTTGGAAACGATGGCTTGCTTAAGCCGATGCGCAAAACCGTTGGACAACACAGCCATATGCTTTCCAGATTGCGTGTCAACACCACCTTGTTTGCGCTACCACCCGACCACCAGAAACATCGGCCCGGCCGATCCAGAAAGTATGGCGATAAGATGGGCAATGCCACAACGCTGGCCAGTGAATTCCATGAACGTGCCACCACTTATTCGATTAACCTCTACGGCAAACAACGCGACGTTCTGGCTTTTGACAACATCATGATGTTGAAAACACTCAAATGTGCCGTACGCATTGTTTGGGTCTATCGAAGATCACAATGGGTCGCGCTCTTTACCACCGACCTCGATCTCACCGTCGAGCAGATTATCGAATACTATGGCGCACGCTGGAAAATCGAAGCCGGCTTCAAAGAGATCAAGCAGGAAATCGGTAGCTCAAAAAGCCAAACCCGAAACTGCCATGCCGTTACCAACCATCTCAATTTCTGCATGATGGCCACCACCATAACCTGGATATACGCCGATCACTTTGATAAAACACCGCAGCGTTGTTACGCTGTTAACAATCGAAGCCACTTCGCCTTCTCCGATGTCAGAAAACTGATTACTCAGGCCGCGCTCAATAAGGATTTTGTTAGCTTTTGCCCTGGATCAGGCAAACCCAAGCAAAATTCTTTTATCGATGCTTTATTGCGGATGGTTGCTTAAGGAAGAATGTAAAGTTTAGATCAAAACGGTGAAACTTCAG
>NZ_FNOY01000141.1 GCF_900107165.1 Nitrosomonas halophila | reverse complement strand
ATTCTTTCATCCAATCGAGATAAACCGTGCGATCTTCCTCCGTAAAAAACACGTTCTCTCGTCGGTTCCCTCGTTGAGTGATGTGGTGCGGTATCTCCCCAAAAACCGTAAAAGGGTAGCGTCCCCTTTTATTCAACGCCGCCAGCACGCGCGGCTTTGCAGTGAAGGCGAAGCCGGAACGGAAAATCCGTCGCTGTGACTGGCCTTGTTATGTTTATTTAGCTCTAACCTTTGATCCAAAGAACTCTTCCACTTTTGCCGTAGACTCAGCTATTTTTTTGCTAAAATCATCTTCTTCAGACGTAAAATAGACAATCTTGTCATTCTCTCCGACTCGCTCTGGACTATTATCAACAGTAGCCCCTGGCCCGGCATAGGCACCTTTCATCCAAAAATGAAGCCAAATCGCTCCGCGGACATCTCCGATTCGCTGTTGAATTTCATTAAAACTATCGTGAGCCTCTTTACCCCAAATAACTTTTGTCTCAAGGCGAATTGTTTGTAGTTCTGCCCATTTCTCATAGAGGTAAGTCATTCTCTCGCTATAAATTCGCTGCTCTTCTTCAAGTCGGCGACCAGCCTCGACTTCCTCCCGGCTAAGATAAAGCATTGGATTTCTCACGGACTGAAGCGCTTGCTGGACTTCATATGTCTTTAGTATGGCTTTCTTGGCAACCCCGTACTCACTTGTGCCCCGAAGCTGCCTCCGCCAAGTAAACAGCCCAAGCCCACCTATGGTAAGAGCACCAATCGTGCCGACAATTGAGACTACATCTTTCGTTAGTGACCAGTTTATTTCGCTTATGGTGATACAAAGGTCCAATGCAGTCTCCTTGAAACATAACACCGGAGTTCAGCGGCGTTTGAGGCGACGACCGTTTTTGCGACAGCAAAAATGGGCGGCGGGTCAAACGTCCGCTGCAACGATTTGTTCGGCGTCTCCTGCACTTACGTTGGTATTCCTTTTCTTGCGGGGTTCTTGAGCCAGCGCCCGACGTCCGCAACAAACTTCCAGACGTCGTCCCCTGAAGGCTTCAAGTACGCTGGATCATCGGGATTCTCACCTATCTTCTCAAAAGCTTCGATCAGCCAGGTTGGGCCATGCCCTGTCGCCCCCAGTTGTGGCAACCAGGACTCAAGCTCGCCTCCCGGCACAGCGAATACACCGTACTCGGCTATTTGTTCAAAAAGATTCGTGGCAGCTTCCGCATCTGCGGGAGGCAAGATTCCAATGCCCCCGTCCCGTTTCATGTCCTTTCCAGTTCCCTCCATCGCGGACTTTACAGCTGCACGAATCGTCGCAAGAGACGCGTGTGACAACTCTGGGACATTTGCGCTTCGGAGCAAGTTTGTCCAATTGGCTCCCCCGTCCTTTACAACGTCTACATCCACAATCCCGGCAGCAGGTATGCCCAACTTTCTCAACGGCTGAACTATCGTGCGAACGGTTTGCTTGTTTTGAGCGTTTATAAATAGGCAGTTTGGGATGCCCCATTCAGGCTTGTAACCCCCCTGTGTCAGAATAGTTGTCGTGTCTAATTTTTAATTAATATTCGGGGGCGATAAGGAATAAACAATGACACGATATTCAAAAGAACGCAAA
>NZ_FNOY01000142.1 GCF_900107165.1 Nitrosomonas halophila | reverse complement strand
CCTGCTTTGTTCACGCAACCGAAGGGCGAAGGAACGAGGGATTGCCATGTCGCTAACCACTCCGGAAACGATCAGGACGCTCCAGAGGAAACTCTATGCCAAGGCCAAGCAAGAACCGGCCTACCGTTTCTACGCGCTCTACGACAAGACCTACCGGGCAGACATCCTCAGTCACGCCTGGCGTCTGGTCTGGGCCAACGGAGGCAATCCCGGCATTGACGGGATCAGCTTCGAAGCCATCGAGCGCGGCGAAGGGGTAGAAGGATTCCTGCGGGAACTGGCCCGTGATCTGCAAGAAAAGACCTACCGAGCCCAACCGGTCAGACGGGTCATGATCCCCAAAGCGGACGGCAGTCAGCGCCCGCTGGGCATCCCGACGATCCGCGACCGGGTGGCGCAAATGGCGGTAAAACTCGTCATCGAACCGATCTTTGAAGCCGATTTCTGCGATCACTCGTATGGATTCCGGCCCAAGCGCTCGGCCTTTGACGCCGTGGACGACATCGCCAACGCGCTCTGGGCCGGCCACACCCAAGTCATAGACGCCGACCTGTCGAAATATTTTGACAGCATCCCCCACGCCAAGCTGCTGGCCGTGGTGGCCGAGCGCATTGTCGATGGCGGCATCCTCGCCCTCATCAAGCAATGGCTCAAAGCCCCGGTCATCGGCGAAGACGAGGACGGAAAGCGGAAGACCGTGGGGGGTGGGAAAGCAAGCAGCGTCGGCACGCCACAAGGCGGAGTCATCTCGCCGCTGCTGGCCAACCTCTACCTCCACCTCCTTGACCGCATCTGGGAGCGTCATCGGCTGAAGGACAAGCTTGGGGCGCACATCGTCCGCTATGCGGACGATTTCGTCGTCCTGTGCAAACGGGGTGTGGAAGAACCGCTGACCGTCATCCGTCATGTACTGGAACGGCTTGGTCTCACGCTCAATGAGACCAAGACCCACATCGTGGATGCCAAGGAAACCGGCTTCAACTTCCTGGGCTTCACGATCCAGATGAGTCGTGGGGCCAAGTCGGGTAAATCCTACCCGAACGTCCGTCCCACGGACAAGGCCGTGAAGAAGATCAAGGCTCGGCTGACGGAATTGACGCAACGGAAACTGACCTGCATCCCGCTGGAAGACGTGGTGAGGAACGTGAACCGCAGCCTGAAGGGCTGGGCGAACTATTTTCACTACCGGAATTCCAGCAATAAGATGAGCGAGGTCAGAAACCACGCGGAAGAACGCTTGAGGACGCACTTGCGGAAGCGTCACAAGATCAGGAATCGGAAGGCGGGGCTGTTCAAGTTTCCGCGCCGAGACCTGTATGAACGCTATGGGCTATACAAACCCCCAACGGAGGCCGGCTGGAAATCGGCGCATGCCTCGGCATGAAGAACATCGGAAAGCCGTGTACGGGAGAACTGTACGCACGGTTTGATGAGGGAGGGCAGGCGCAAG
>NZ_FNOY01000147.1 GCF_900107165.1 Nitrosomonas halophila | reverse complement strand
GACAGAAAAAAATCCGTAGTGCCAACCGACTCCAGTTGAAAATTTTAACTTGTTGAAAAATTGGGGATGTTTGAGATAGGGTCACGAAGTTGGGTTAACGTGTTTTTTTTAAAAGCTGACGTATTGTTTCGTAACTGCAAGATGATGCATAGGATAATTCCACCACCTTGCCAGCCAGCAAACGCAAAGTCCAATGATCATGACCCACCGGCGCATCACTACAAGCTATCGCAATCAGGTGGGCCGCCTGTCTGTCAGTCAATTTCGGGCGTTGACCCGGGCGCGGTCGATCGTATAAGGCAGCTTCCGGGCCTTCTTCCACGCACCGTTGCCGGGTTTTAGCCACCATTGATGCCGAAACATCCAAAGCCTGTATGATATCTTTGTCCGGCACACCGTCCGCTGCTTTCAAAAGAATATGTGCCCGTGTTTGCTTGCGCGCGGCGCTCTTGCCTTTTCGTAACACAGCTTGTAGGTGAAGCTTTTCCTCCTCACTTAAATTTACTTTGTATTTTTTCGTAGACATGAATTTTCTCCTAATGGATTGCGCTTCTTTATTCATGCTATACATTAATATTGTATTCTACTACTTTGTTTTACAATGACTAGCTACTAGTGTGCTCGCACCGTACGGCGAACCACCGGTGATTTCACTCATGTTCATGATCTCCTGACAGGAATAAGGAACGCCCGCGATGGCCATACATGCTGTATCTCATGATTTCATGGCCCAGGGAAATAATTTTCGATCAGTTTGTCCGCTATTAGCAATACCAAATGCAAATACCAGAATGGACTGTTCGCCAACTTTATGCTCCTGGCACGAAATACCCCTCCAAGCGAGCGTATATCCTTGTGGAAGGATATCGTTTGCTGCCTGTTTCAGCGCCTCGTTCGCCTGCCCCTGAGCTATGTCGGGCGCAGTACTTCCCAGTACGAATCCAGAATTGAATCCAGTGCTGACTGGCAAATTGTAGCCCAACGATATACCGCCATTTCGTCGTATGCAATCGACGGGGAGGGTGGGGTGCTGCATGGTGTCACGCCAAAGGGGGCAGGGACTCTCTGGCTTTGCCTAAAAACTCCAGGAAGGCTTGCGCGACGACTGAGAGTTGCTTGCCTGATGGGTAGGCCACATACCAGTACCGCTTGATCGGAAATCCCACCACATCCAGAATGGCAAACCGGCTCATCGGTTCTTCCAGTGCGAGCGCGTGCCG
>NZ_FNOY01000148.1 GCF_900107165.1 Nitrosomonas halophila | reverse complement strand
AACAGCATGGCAAAAAGCAAATTTGAGCGGTCAAAACCACATGTGAACGTGGGAACCATAGGTCATGTGGATCATGGAAAAACAACACTGACGGCAGCCATTACGTCGATACTGACCAGGACTTTTGGTGGCGAAGCCAAGTCCTATGACCAGATTGATTCGGCGCCAGAAGAGCGTGCGCGCGGGATTACGATCAATACCTCGCATGTCGAGTACGAAACAGAGAAGCGCCATTACGCCCATGTTGATTGCCCGGGCCATGCTGACTACGTTAAAAACATGATCACTGGTGCAGCGCAGATGGATGGTGCCATTCTAGTGGTGTCGGCTGCCGACGGACCGATGCCGCAGACGCGCGAACATATTCTGCTGGCGCGGCAAGTGGGTGTGCCGTATATCATTGTCTATATGAACAAGGCAGACATGGTGGACGATGCCGAATTGCTCGAGTTGGTCGAAATGGAAATTCGCGAGCTCCTGTCCAAGTATGATTTTCCGGGGGACGATACCCCGATCGTGACGGGATCGGCGCTGAAAGCGCTGGAAGGTGATCAAAGCGAAATTGGCGAACCCTCCATCCTGAAGCTGGCCGAAGCACTGGATAGTTACATACCTGAGCCAGAGCGAGCGATTGATGGGGCTTTCATTATGCCGGTGGAAGATGTATTTTCCATCTCCGGCCGTGGCACCGTGGTGACCGGGCGTGTCGAGCGTGGCGTGATCAAGGTCGGTGAGGAAATCGAGATTGTCGGTCTGCGGCCAACTGTCAAGACGGTTTGTACCGGGGTGGAAATGTTCCGCAAGCTGCTTGATCAGGGTCAAGCGGGTGATAACGTCGGGGTATTGCTGCGCGGCACCAAGCGCGAGGAAGTCGAGCGTGGTCAAGTGTTGGCCAAACCGGGCAGTATCGCGCCGCATACAAAATTTACGGCAGAGATTTATGTTCTGAGCAAGGAAGAGGGCGGCCGCCACACACCATTTTTTGCCGGTTATCGTCCGCAGTTTTATTTTCGCACGACCGATGTCACAGGATCGATCGAGTTGCCAGCCGGCGTTGAGATGGTTATGCCGGGCGACAACGTATCGGTTTCGGTTAACCTGATAGCACCGATTGCAATGGATGAAGGCTTGCGCTTTGCCATCCGCGAAGGCGGTCGGACAGTGGGTGCCGGTGTGGTGGCCAAGGTTATAGAGTAA
>NZ_FNOY01000150.1 GCF_900107165.1 Nitrosomonas halophila | reverse complement strand
GATTTCGAACCTTTCATGGCGCAGAAATCGCATTATATCATGCACTTGGCGCGCTACCTGAACCGGATGTCGCCCACAGATTCTGCTGACGAGCCCCAATTGAAAGATAGCCTATCGCATGGCGGTTACCGGCAATGATCTTGATCCCTTGCTGATTATCTCCGATGATGGCGTGTGGTTTAATCGCGCTATTTTTCAAACGGAAATACTCCAGAAACAGTTCCAACGTAGAGCGGCCTTCGGCTTTGTTGACAACGGTTATGCGCGCACTCTGCCCACCGATTGTTTTCCAGTTGGTTATTTTTCCCTGATAAATCGCGACGATCTGCTCTTGAATCAGTGCAGTCAGTGGGTTACTCGCATGCAGCACGATGCCAATCCCGTCAAGCGCAATGGTATGCGCTAGCAAATCTCGCTCCTCGGGTTTCAACGCACGAGATACCAAACCAATGTCAGCGATCTTGCGGCGTGTATCATGCAGACCACGAGAAGAACCGCCTGTCTGTACCTCGACCCGTACCCCTGGATGAATGGATTCAAACCGTCGACCGATTTCGCTCATCAGCGGCGCCATCGTGCTGGAACCGGTCAATAACAATTTCTGTGCAGCCGCATGGATGCAAGTCGGCCAGCCGGCATGCCCGACAAGTAAAATCACGATCAGGCTGAAAAAGCTCTTGCTTGAGAGGGTCATGCTATTTTACCTGGTTCAATTTCCAATCATACTTCAGAATGTCCGTCGCTCCCTATCGGCATGGTACGCAAAGAGCTGGCCCGAACCAAGCTGGATTTGTCGAAATGGCGAATAAACTTAATCCCATCCATAAACCTGCTTCTGTCAGACTATTGATCGCATAGTGTTTTAGCAATAGTCAGAAGCAACCAATATTTTATTTCTTGGACTATTTATAACCTTATTTATCCTGATGAAGAAGGAACCGAAGTCATTTTCCTTAACATGATTGTTACCCGAATACAAGGCATTGTCATTTTAAATCCTTGACTGGACTAAAATCCCGGCATACAGTGAAGATATGATGTGCGTATATGAGTAGCAGGTATTTTTCTTAGTGATTAATAAAAATGGCTCGTCAGCAGAATCTGTGGGCGACATCCGGTTCAGGTAGCGCGCCAAGTGCATGATATAATGCGATTTCTGCGCCATGAAAGGTTCGAAATC
>NZ_FNOY01000153.1 GCF_900107165.1 Nitrosomonas halophila | reverse complement strand
AAGCCGACCGTGTCTTCACACAAGCCGGTGTCTTGGCTAATCGTCTTGTTGTTACATCTTGCGTTGGCTGACAACACAATGCGGACACGTTGTATCAGGCTATGGGGAACCTCCCGGCAACGACTTATTGTTTCCAGGAGGTCTCTTTGTTCAGTAGTTAGCGTCAGTGGGAATAAACAACCACCAGCTAAAGCTGGTGGGTTAGTGACAATGACTAAAGTCAGGATACGGGTCTTAAGACCCGTTTAGCTTTCGGTTCTGAAATTATCATCACCTTTAGGTTCAAAATGATGCTCCAAATAGTTTTGAATCATTTCTTCTGTCAGTTCTCCTGATGTTACACAAAAGTATCCTCGCGCCCAAAAATGGCGCCCCCAGTAGCGTTTTTTTAAGTCCGGAAAACTTTCAAACAACTTCGCAGAAGTTCTGCCTTTGATCCGCCTCATTATTTCGCTGGGCGCCATGTTCGGTGGCGCAGATACCAATACATGTATATGATCCTGACTGACAACACCTTTCAGAATTTCTATTTCAAATGCCTCGCACGTCTGCCTTATCAGTTCCCTGACCTTCAGCCCTATGTCACCTCTCAGTACCTTATAGCGATATTTTGTTACAAATACAAAATGGTACTGTATCTTGAAAACTGTGTGACTTCCATAACGATAGTCCATGATACTCCCCTACTTTTAGCATCATGGTACGTCCAAAATTTTAAAAGATAAATCTTACCGCCTTAAAGGCGGTGGTTTTAACCTTACTTCGGACTAATAAAGGGCGGGCCATGCAATTTTTGCTTGTTCAATCAAAAAAATGGCAAATTATCCGATATATTTCAAGCTTTGGGTACTAGGAGGCTGTCCGAGAATAGCGATCGTAGCGAGGGCGAAGCTGCCAAGCGGGATTTTTCGATCATTTGAGGCGAATAGTTGTTCTATTCAACGAAAAGGATCGGAAAATCCAGCCTGGCAGGTTCGTCCGCAGTAGATCAGTCTGTTCTCGGACAGCCTCCTAGGGTCTGTTGACGTTTTAAGATAAGTATTTAATAGATAGAAACAAACTCGTAATATTGGGGTTCCTATACCACCAACAAAACGAG
>NZ_FNOY01000154.1 GCF_900107165.1 Nitrosomonas halophila | reverse complement strand
TTCGGATTTCGAACCTTTCATGGCGCAGAAATCGCATTATATCATGCACTTGGCGCGCTACCTGAACCGGATGTCGCCCACAGATTCTGCTGACGAGCCTTTATCAATTACCAAATTAGAATCTTTTTTTGAAATCTCTTCCTCAATAGCTACCTTGTATTTATAGGCATCTACGAGTAATTTATTGCACTTATTGACTTCTAATTCCATACGTTCAACTTCAGCAGCTTTCTCATCTTTTTCACTGTCTTCTTTTGCGTCATAAAATTCTTCTAATGCTTTAATGAAATTTTGCCGGGCAGCGTTTTGAACTTCCATTAAATGTTCTTTTAACGAACATTGCAGATCCGGTAGCGTGGGCATTTCATTTTCAGGGATGCCGTATTCGTTAATATTGATAATTGCTTTGCGTATTGGACCTTGCAACCATCCCAGCATTTTTGCTACAGCCTCATCAACTGTACAGCTGGTATTAAGATTGGGAATAATTACGTCTTCAGGATTGATCATAATGATGATTTCAGAAGTTATGATGGAAGTATATGTGCTTCAATTAAAATAAATCTATTACCACGTCACACCGAAATTTGGTTCAAAAGATGTAACATTTCTAATATAGAATCCGGTAGGTGTTAAAAGGGGGTAAGCTGTGGGAAACGGAAATCGTTTCTGGGTATCGCTTTATATGCTTTTTACCACCTTCGCCACCTTTTCCTCCTTTTTCCAGCACTTAGCGAGAAATCGCGGCTGTAGCAGACACCCAAAGAATACCTCGTATTTCCCACGCCCTACCTGGGGAAAGTGGTGAAGGTGGTGAAAATGGCAAAAACCCATACGGGGCATGACTTTCCAGGCACCACCTTTGCCCCCACCTTTTCGGCCTGATGGCCCAGCTGCCAGGCCTACCCAGTACCTCCAAAAATCTCCGCTCACACTCGACTGTACTGCGCATTACCCCCTTTACCACCTTTACCCTTTTTTTTTGGCTCGTCAGCAGAATCTGTGGGCGACATCCGGTTCAGGTAGCGCGCCAAGTGCATGATATAATGCGATTTCTGCGCCATGAAAGGTTCGAAATCCGAA
>NZ_FNOY01000156.1 GCF_900107165.1 Nitrosomonas halophila | reverse complement strand
GATTTCGAACCTTTCATGGCGCAGAAATCGCATTATATCATGCACTTGGCGCGCTACCTGAACCGGATGTCGCCCACAGATTCTGCTGACGAGCCAAAATTCAGAGTTTTAAACAAGACGAGGCGGGAACAAAAAATGTCTCCTTGCATATGACTGTATGCAAGGAGACATTTTTTGTGAACAACGACGTATTGTGACGAAATATGGATTTTTAGAGGTGCCCTGAAGCCTGGTAGGGTGCACTTGTGCACCATAAATACTTGTGCAAGCAGCCTGTCCGGGCAGAGGTGGCTGGGTGCCGATGGTTCTGGATGGCCACGGCCCTGCGGGCCTCGCCAAGACGGTGGTTGGGTTGGGGCGGTGACCATTCTGTGCTGCCTTGCTGGAGAAACCACGAATGCACACGAATATACACGAATGATTGAGTGGTAACGTTCACATGGATCGAATTTTGCCATGCGATGGGGTAGATGCGCGATGACCGGCCAAATTACGGCTGAAACGCAATCGAAATGGCTTTCATTATTCGCGTCCATTCGTGGTTTGGGTTGTGGAGTGTGCTTGCGCGCCGGGTTTTTGCCCGATGTGCCGGTATGCTGGCAATGGCCGAGTGTATTTGACGGTGCGCGGGCATCCCCTACAACATTCGCCAGTTTCCCTCCGTCTTTGCGAGGTGCTTTGCACCGAAGCAATCCAGAGCGGTGCTGGCCAATGCCGGGAAGGTTGCCTTGCTGGAGGAACCACGAATGGACACCAATATACACGAATGATTGAGTGGTAACGTTTACATGGGTCGAATTTTGCCTTGCGATGGGGCAGATGCGCGATGACCGGCCCAATTATGGTTGCAACGCAATCGAAGTGACTTTCATTATTTGTGTCCATTCGTGTGCATTCGTGGTTTGGGTTGCCCCCTGTGTCAGAATAGTTGTCGTGTCTAATTTTTAATTAATATTCGGGGGCGATAAGGAATAAACAATGACACGATATTCAAAAGAACGCAAA